>CAYNOF010001072.1:0-4981 GCA_964398335.1 uncultured Rhizobiaceae bacterium | reverse complement strand
CCCGCGGGTACGCCGCGACGACCCCTCTCGCCATGGCCGCAGGGATGCGCAACACTCCGCTGCAGTGAATCAGCCGGAGGACATCGCCATGCCGCGCCGTTTCGTCGACCTGTCGATCTATCTCGAGAACGACGTGATCTCCGATCCGGCGCCGTTCGGTCCGAAGATCGAGTACCACCGGCACGAGGACACGGTCGGCCAGATCGCCGGCTTCTTTCCCGGGCTGATGCCCGAGGACATGCCCGACGGCGCCGGCTGGGCGGTCGAGACGGTGCGGCTCAGCACCCACAACGGCACGCATCTCGACGCGCCCTACCATTTCCACCCGACGATGAACCGCGGCGAGCGCGCCATCACCATCGACGAGGTACCGCTGGAGTGGTGCTTCCAGCCCGGCGTGAAGCTCGACTTCCGGCACAAGCCCGACGGCTACGTGCTGCAGGCCGCCGACATCGAGGGCGAGCTCAAGCGTATCGGCCACGAGCTGAAGCCGCTGGAGATCGTCGTCGTCAACACCGCCGCCGGCGGCCGCTACGGCAACAACGACTACGTCAATTCCGGCTGCGGCATGGGCTACGACGCCACCATGTTCCTGCTGGAGAAGGGCGTGCGGCTGACAGGCACGGATGCCTGGAGCTGGGACGCGCCCTTCTACTTCACGGCGCAGAAATACGCCGAGACCAAGGACGCCTCGATCATCTGGGAAGGCCACAAGGCCGGCCGCCATATCGGCTACTGCCACCTCGAGAAGCTGCACAATCTCGAGGTGCTGCCGCCCGACGGATTCACGATCTCGTGCTTCCCGCACAAGATCCGCGGCGCCTCGGCCGGCTGGACACGGGCGGTGGCGATCTTCGACGAATGATCGGGAGCGCCGGCCCTCCCGGTCAGGCCAGCGGCTCGGGCTCGCCGGGCGGAACGTTGATCTGGAAGACGTTGAGCGTCATCGACACCAGCATGTAGTAGCCGCTGACGCCGACCAGATCGACCACGCCCTGCTCGCCGAAGGCATCGATCGCGCGCCTGTAGTTCACGTCGGACACGCGGTTGGTGGCGAGATACTCGCTGACGAAGTCGTAGACCACGCGCTCGACCTCGCGCTTGAACGGCGGCGACTGCCAGGTGCGGACCGCCTCGACGATCTCCGGCGCCAGCCCGGCTTCCTTCGCCAGGCGTGCATGGGCGTAGAACTCGAACTGCGCCTTGAAGCGGCGGCCGACCAGCAGGATGGCGAGCTCGCTGAGATCCTTGGGCAGGGTGTTGTTGAAGCGGCAGTACTCGCCCAGGCGCTGCGCGCGGTCGGCCAGCACGGGGCTGCGCAGCCAGGGCTCGAAGGGGCCGCGCAGGCCGCCGCGCGGGCCCTTGATGATGCCGTCGGCGACCTGCTTCTGCTCCGGCGTGAGCTTGTTGAGATCGAGCGGCGCGAGGCGGGATGGCTGGCTCATGGGTACGTCTCCTCCTTGCGATCGGTATCGCCGCTGCCGTCCGTGTGATGGACGGCAGCGTGATCGCGTCTGCGATGGAACGGGTCAGATCGGGCAGTCGGCTTCGCCCTTCCGGCTGGCGTTGGGCCGGGCGAAGATGTTGTCGATCATGTTGCGGCCGGCGCCGAAGGCGTCGTTGGCACCGACGCGGCAGCTGGCATTGGCCGACCACAAGAGCTCGTGCGACTGCAGGCCGTGGATGGTCATCGAGATCGACAGCAGGTCGTTGCGGCCGCCGGTCGGGCGGGGCGGCTCGAAGGCACGCGCCGGTCCCTGTGGCGTGGGCCGCTGCGCATCGATGCCGGTGCGGCGATCGACCTCGTCGTCGCCGCGGCCGACGCTGGCGGGCGGCAGGCCGCGCTGCAGGTTGACCTGCAGCTTCAGGATATGGCCGCCGCTGAAGCCGACCTCGTGGCCGCTCTTGGCGAGCTTCTCCATCACCAGGCGGCGCAGGTCGCGGCCCAGCTCGCTGTCGGGCGACAGGTCGACGGCGATCTTGCCGGCGGGAATGCCGCGCGCCGTGCGCACCTCGAAATTGCCCACGCCCGACTGGGCGTGCGCCGCCGCGCCGACCAGCAGCAGCGCCACGGCGAGGAATGCGGCTGGCGTCTTCATGTCAGTTGGTCCCAGCCCGGCTCGTCGCGATCGAGCAGGCGTTTGAGGGCGGCGAAGTGGTAGTCGATCTGCTGGCTCTCGCCGGCCATCTGGCGTGCCGTGCGCTCGAGGATCTGGGTCGGGATGATCTCCAGCGGCCGCCCGGTCTGCATCGCCAGCACCTGCACCATGGCGGCGCGCTCGAGGTAGTAGAGGTCGTCGTAGGCCTGGGCGACGGTCTTGCCGGCGACGATCACGCCGTGGTTGCGCAGGAACATCACCGGCTTGTCGCCCATGGCGCGGCAGATGCGATCGCCTTCTTCGTTGTCGAGCACCAGGCCGTTGTAGATCTCGTCGTAGCCGATGCGCTGGTGGTAGCGGAACGCATTCTGCGTGCACATCTCCAGCCTGCCGTTCTGCAGCGTGGTCAGCGCCGTCGCATAGGGCATGTGCGTGTGCAGCACCACCTTGGCGGTGGGATTGCCGAGGTGGATGCGGCCATGGATATAGAACGCGGTGGGCTCGACCGGATGGCGGCCCTCGATGATGCGGCCGGTGGCGTCGGTCATGACGATGTCGGCCGGCGTGATCTCCGACCAGTGCAGGCCCTGGGGGTTGATCAGGAAGCGGTCGTCGTGGCCCGGCACCACCATGCTGAAATGGTTGCAGATGCCTTCGCTGAAGCCATGCCGCGATGCCCAGCGTAACGCCGCGGTGAGGTCGATCCGGGCCTGGGTGATCGGATCATGCCGGGTCATCGATACGCGTCCTCCACGAGATGGCGCATCTTTCCGCAGCGCCGCCGTAGTCCCAAGCGAAAACAAAGGAATCTCACACCGCAAGACTTGTAATTGAGCGATGGCTCATTAGCTGTTCTGTCACCTTGGGCGCGTATCAGGACGTTCCCCCCTCGCCAGCCAAGGAGATTCCGAATGGAAGCCGCCATCCCGCTGGAGGCGCCCGGCCTGGCCGTGAAATGGATCGACCGCCTGATCCATTCCCCGGTCGGCGACCTGATCGCGCGACCCTGGGTCGATCCGGTCGGGCTCGCGGCGCTGAAGCGCTGGTATTTTCCGCTTTCGCGCCTGTGGGCGGCGGCCAACGCGGCCGACGGATCGCCTGACATCTTCGCCGCCGCCATCGGCGGCACGCGGCCGGATTACGGCCGGTGGTCGATGCGCTATCTCGACGGCAGCCTGAGGCGGCACGCCGCGGCCCGCGAGCGCGCCGTCGCGGCGCGTGCGCTGTGGGAGCAGGCTGCGTTCGGCGAGGCCGCGATCACGCCCGAAGCGCTGGCCGCGCTCGACGACGAGCGCCGCCGTCGCGCCAGCCTGCATCTGGGCACGCGCGCGCTCTTCTATCCCCTGCGCTTCGCCGCCCATCCGCCGCTGGCGCGCTGGCAGGTGCCGTCGCCCGCTGACGTCGAGGCGATCTACGGCGCGGTGCGCGATGCGCCGGCCGCGGCCTATGCCGCACCCGAGTCGCTGCCGGAGATCGCGCTGTCGCACCCGGCGCCCAGCGCCGGCCTGCGCGAACGCTGGCTGCGCTTCAAGTCGCCCCAGCCCCGGCTCGCGGCAACTCCCGGCACCGACATGGTCTATGCGCGCATCGTCGAGCCGTCGGCCGACGCGCATGTGCCGACCCTGATCGTCGGCAGCGGCCTGTGCCTGGAGACCGACCTGCTGTCGCGCTCGGTCGACGCCGCCAACCTGATCGCGCGCATGGGCTTTCGCGTCGTCGACGTGGTCTCGCCGTTCCATGGCCTGCGCTGCCCGCCCGACGTCTATGGCGGCGAGCCGTTCTTCGCCACCGCGCCGCTGGGCACCATCGACCTGATCCTCGGCCAGACCCTGGAGACGGCAGTGCTGATCCAGTGGTGCCGCCAGCAATTCGGCGGGCCGGTCGCGGTCGCCGGCATCTCGCTGACCTCCTTCGTCGCCCAGCAGGTCGCGGTACGCGCCGCCGACTGGCCGCAGGCGATGCGGCCCGACGCCGTCGTGCTGATCAGCCATTCCGGCCGCATCGAGGAGGTGACGTTCAACGGCTCGCTGGTGCGCACCCTGGGCCTCAATGCCGAGCTCGACGCCGCGGGCTGGACGCGCGAGGCGCTGATGCGCTGGGAGACGATGCTCAATCCCAAAGGCGCGCCGGCGCTGCCGCCGGATCGCATCATCTCGGTACTGGGCAGCGGCGATACGCTGCTGCCGTTCGCCACCGGGCTGGAGCTGACGCGGGCGTGGAACGTGCCGGCGGACAACGTCTTCGAACTGCGCGTCGGTCACCTGACGATGCCGGTGGCGATGATGCGCGACGACCGGCCGCTGCGGCGGCTGAAGCGGATCCTCGGCGCCTGATCGGATCTACGCGATCTCGCGGCTGAGCTTGTTGCGCACGGCGCGGGCGAAATCGCCGAAGCCCTGGGCGACGATCATGAACGAGCCGGGGCCGCCGACGACGTTCTCCTCGTACCAGCGGTCGAGATCGCGCTCCGGCGGGCGGCCGAAATTCGGCTTGTCGCTGACGATCGGCAGGCCGTTGATCACGATCTGCCGGGCGACCAACTCGTCGCGCACGATGTCGGCCGGCGGTCCGTTGTTGTTGCGCCCGTCGCCCGACACGTCGATCACCATGCGGCGCGAATGGAAGGGCCCGCTGTCGAACTTGGCGGCGGCGTAGCGCATCGCCGCGCCGACGCCGGTCCAGCTGTACGGCTCGTAGGGCAGCGCGGCGATCTTCGCCGAGATGCTCTCGCAGGCCGCCTTGCCGTCGAGCAGGGTCCAGTCGATCGGCGTGCGCTGCATCTGCGGCCCGGCCCATTCGACATAACACAGGCCGATGCGCTGCAACGGCCCCGAGGTGATGGCCTCGACGATGCGCTGGTCGGTCAGGGCGCGCGCGTAGCC
>CAYNOF010001071.1:0-2167 GCA_964398335.1 uncultured Rhizobiaceae bacterium | reverse complement strand
TATTCGACCATTGCTCGCAACTTACGGGCCATCGACCCGGCGAGCGATGCGCAAAGCGGCGGGACAGGTTGGCGTAAAACGCGACGCTGACAGGCGGCCATGAGCCCGCCGGCCGGTCAGGCGGCGCGACGGGCCAGTCGCGCGGCGGCCGCTTCCAGCGAGTCGACGAGCAGATCGGCCAGGCGCCGGTGATCGCCCTCGCCGTCGATCTGGGCCGACACGAACAGCCCGTCGGCGGTCGCCATCGTGAACCGCGCCAGCAGCTCCGGCAGATGCGTCTCGTGACCGTCGGGGAGGATCCGCCGCCAGAACGCCGCCACGCTGTCGATCACGCGCCGGCGGATCTCCTTGAAGCGCTGGCGCGCCTTGCGCTCGACCGGCTGTCGTTCGAGCGACAGCAGCAGGCCGAGCCGCCAGAACTCCGGGCTGGCGGCGATGCTGTCGACGGCCGAGCGGATGCCGATGCGCACCGCCTCGCGGCGGCGAACGCCGCCGACGCGGACCACCGATTCGCGCATCGCCCCGCGCCATTGCTCGAAGCTGTACTGGATCATCGCCTCGAACAGCGCGTCCTTGTCGGCGAAGTGCCAGTAGACCGAGCTGGCCGGCAGGCCCGAGCGCTCGACGACCTTGGAGATCGAGGTTCCCTGGTAGCCCAGCTCGTGGGCCAGCGCGAAGGTCGCCTCGAGGATGCGCAGCCGCGACTGCGCGCCCTGACGGCTGCGCCGGTCGGTCCGCGGCCCCGCCGATGCCGATGCGCGATTTTTGGCTTTACCACCGCGCCGTCTCGCTGTAGCGATCATTACAGGGAACATACACGGCCGGCCGGGCCGCAACAAGGCTTGGGAGGCAGCGTCATGGCAGCACGCACGGGATCGCAGTTTCTCGAGGGGCTGCGCCGCACCAGGCGCGAGATCTGGGTCGACGGCGAGCGCATCGCCGACGTCACGACGCATCCCAGGCTGCGCGGCGGCGCGCAGAGCCTGGCGGCGATCTTCGACCGCCAGCACGCCCACGCCGCCGATTGCCTGTACGCCGATCCCGACAGCGGCGAGCCGACCA
The DNA here is from genome assembly GCA_964398335.1 of uncultured Rhizobiaceae bacterium. Taxonomy (GTDB): domain Bacteria; phylum Pseudomonadota; class Alphaproteobacteria; order Reyranellales; family Reyranellaceae; genus JAFAZJ01. The sequence continues at coordinate 1,105 of CAYNOF010001071.1, read as the reverse complement.
ATGTCAGCCACATGATCCCGCGCTCGCGCGAGGCGCTGTGGCGCCGCCATGCCGGGCTCGTGCGGCTGTCGGAAGGCTCGATGGGAATCATGGGCCGCACGCCCGACTACATGAACATGAAGTTCGCGGCCTTCGCCTCGGCGCCCGGCGTGTGGGCCGGCGCCGACGGACGCAACGCGCGCGGCGCGCACAACATCGTGGCCTTCCAGCGCCACCTGGCGCGGGCCGACATCTCGCTGACCCACACCATCATCCAGCCGACGATCGACAAGCGCACCGACAGCCGCATCGTCGGCAACAAGGTCAGCGTGCGCAAGGTCGGCCAGACCGATGCCGGCATCATCGTCAGGGGCGCGAAGGTGCTGGCGACGCTGGCGCCCTACGCCGACGAGCAGACGGTGTATCCCAGCCAGCCGCTGCCGCCGGAGGCCACCGAGTATGCGCTGGCCTTCGCCATCCCGCTCGACACGCCGGGCCTGGTCTTCCTGTGCCGCGACTCGGCCGCCGCGCCCGATGCCGATCCGTTCGACAAGCCGCTGTCGTCGCGTTTCGACGAGCAGGATGCCTTCTGCATCTTCGACGACGTGCTGGTGCCGTGGGACCGCGTGTTCATCGACGGCGACGTGGCGATCTACAATTCGATGCGCGAGACCGGCTACGCCATCAACATGACGACGCAGTCGACCACCCGCGCGCTCACCAAGCTGGAGTTCGCCTACGGCCTGGCCAGCCGCATGGCCGAGCTGATCGGCGACCGCTCGCCGGCGACGACGGAGATGCTGGGCGAGATGGCCTGCTACGTGCGCATGACGGCCAACGCGCTCGAGCTGTCGCTGGAGAAGGCGTGGCAGCGCGCCGACGGCGTGTGGTTCCCCGACGGCGCGGCGCTCGAGCCGATGCGCGCGATGCTGGCGGTGTGGATGCCGCGGGTGGCCGAGATCATCACCCTGATCGGCAGCCACAATCTCCTGACCACGCCCAGCCGGGCGCAGCTGCACGATGCCCGGCTGCGGCCGCTGATCGAGGAGATGCTGCACGGCGCCGACGGTGCCGCCGCCGACGAGCGCGCCCAGGTGTTCCGCATGGCGTGGGATTTCGTCGGCTC
>CAYNOF010001070.1:0-5316 GCA_964398335.1 uncultured Rhizobiaceae bacterium | reverse complement strand
AGCATCTCGACGCGACGGCGCAGCGTCTGCGGCGGGACTACCCCTTTCTGCGCGTCGAGCCGGTATGCGGCGACTACATGGCGATCGAAGCGCTGCCCGACTCGGTGCCCTCGGCGCGTCGTCTCGGCTTCTTCCCGGGCTCGACCATCGGCAATCTCACGCCCGACGAGGCCAGGGATTTCCTGCGCCGCGCGCGTACGCTGCTGGGCGACGACGGCGCGATGCTGGTGGGCGTCGACCTGCGCAAGGATCCGGCATTGTTGCACGCCGCCTACAACGACAGCGCCGGCATCACCGCGGCATTCACCCTGAACTTGTTGCGGCGCATGAACCGCGAACTCGATGCCACGCTCGACCTGTCGGGCTTCGCGCACGAGGCCTTCTACAACGAGGAAGCAGGCCGCATCGAGATCTACTTCCGCAGCCTGCGCTCGCAGACCGCGATGGTCGCCGGCTGGCGCTTCATGTTCGCTGCTGGCGAACGTGTACACACCGAATACTCCTACAAGTACGACGACCGGACCTTCGCCGCACTTGTCGACGGCACGGGATTTCGCGTCGGCCACACCTGGACCGACGAGGACAAGTTCTTCGCGGTGCACTACCTGGTCGCCGAGCCCAGATAGTCACACGGCGTCATAGAACCTTGATGAAAACCGACTAGGTGACGGGCTCCCGCTGAACCGGAGCCTGTCGCCATGCATAGCCGTCGAGACGTTTTGACGGGTCTGGCCGCGAGCGCGGCCGTCGCCGGCCTTCCTGCCGCGGCGCGCAGCCAGTCGGTCCTGCCGCCCCAGTCGGCGCGCCTGATCGTCGGCATGCCGGCCGGGCCGCGCAGCCTGGAGCCGACGCGCGAAGTCTCCAACGTGATCTTCCGCACCGCCTACAACATCTACGACACGCTGATCGCCATCGACTTCAAGAACGACGCGAAGCTGGTGCCCGGCCTGGCCACGTCGTGGACGCGCCTGTCGCCGACCATGGTCGAGCTAACCTTGCGCGAGGGCGTGCACTTCCACGACGGCTCGATCATGACGGCGGAGGACGTGGCGTTCTCCTTCGGCGCCGAGCGCATGGGCGAGAAGAGCCCGGGCCACCCGCTCACGCGCCCCTTCGTCGGCGGCTTCGAGCGCGTCGAGGCGGTCGATCCGCGCACCGTGCGCGTCGTGTCGCGCGCTTCCGATCCGCTGATCGAGCAGCGCCTGGCGAGCTGGGGCTCGCAGATCATCTCGAAGAAGGCCTTCCTCGCCACGGCGTCGACCGACGGCAAGGATTTCGGCGCCTGGGAGCGCGCGCCGGTGGCAACCGGGCCCTACCGTGTGAAAGAGCTGCGCATGGACGATCGCGTCGTGCTCGAGGCGCACGACAACTACTTCGGTGGACGGCCTTCCGTGCGGGAGGCGGTGTTCCAGGTCATGCCCGAGGCCTCGTCGCGCTATGCCGCGCTCGCCGCCGGCGACATCGACATCGCCACCGAGATGTCGGTCGACCAGATCCCGACGATCGAGAAGCACAAGGGCCTGCGTGTCGTCGGCGGCCCGATCCAGAACATCCGCGTGCTGGTCTACGACACGACGCATCCGGTGCTGGCCGATCTGCGCATCCGGCGCGCGTTGTCGCTGGCGATCGATCGCCGCGCCATCGTCGACAGCCTCTATCTCGGCCGTACCGAGGTGCCGCGCGGCTTCCAGAACCCGGCTTTCGGCGCGCTCTACGACGGCGGCCGTCCGTTGCCCGCCTACGATCCCGATCGCGCGCGGGCGCTGGTCAAGGAAGCCGGCTATCGCGGCCAGCCGATCCCGTACAAGGTGCTGACCAACTACTACACCCTGCAGCTCCAGACCGCCCAGGTGCTGGTCGAGATGTGGAAGGCGGTCGGCCTCAACGTGGTGATCGCCGTGAAGGAGAATTTCGCGCAGGTCAACGAGCCGGAGGGCCGTGGCATCCGCGACTGGTCCAACACCATCTTCTTCAACGATCCGGTGGGCGTGCTGTGGCGCCTGTATGGGCCGCGCGGCATCGTCCAGCGCGTGACGAAGGAGTGGAGCAACGAGGCGTTCAACAGGCTGGGCGAGGTGCTGGAGAGCTCGACCGATCCCGGGGAACGCCGCCGCGCCTTCCGCGGCATGCTGGAGATCTACGAGGAGGTCGATCCGCCGGGCACCGTGCTGCACGACCTGACCATGTTCTACGGCGTGCGCCAGAGCGTGGACTGGACCCCGTACCCGATCGAATATATGGACCTGCGGCCGACGAACCTGTCGTTCCGCGTGTGAAGGCCTGGAGCAAGTCGGCATGCTGTCCCGCAAGAACGTTCTGTTGATCGTCGTCGACCAGTGGCGCGGCGAGCTGTTGTCCAAGCTCGGTGCGAAGTTCCTGCGCACGCCCAACATCGACAGGCTCAGTGCCGAGGGCGTGACCTTCCGCCATCACTACACGCAGGCCGTACCGTGTGGGCCGGGCCGCGCCAGCCTGCTCACCGGCCAGTACATGATGAATCATCGCGCGGTGCAGAACACCATCCCGCTCGATGCGCGTTTCACCAACCTCGCGCACGAGCTCCGCAAGGGCGGATACGACGCCGCGCTGGTCGGCTACACCACCACCACGCCCGATCCGCGCACGACAGCGCCCGACGATCCGCGCTTCCTGGTGCTGGGCGACATCATGGACGGCTTCCGCCCGGTGGGCGCCTTCGAGCCCTATCGCGATGCCTATTTCGGCTGGGTCGAGAGCCAGGGCTACAAGCTGCCGGAGAATCGCGACGAGATCTGGCTGCCGGAAGGTCCGGCGACGGGCGAGACCGGCGCCACGGCGCGTCCCTCGCGCATTCCCAGGGAGCTCTCCGACACCGCCTGGTTCACCGAGCGCGCGCTGACCTATCTGCGTGGCCGCGCCGGCAAGCCGTGGTTCCTGCATCTCGGATATTACCGCCCGCATCCGCCGTTCATCGCGCCGGCGCCGTATCACGCGATGTACAATCCCGCCGACATGCCGCCGCCGGTGCGCGCATCGAGCGCGGCGGAAGAGGCGAAGCAGCACCCGCTGCTGCGCTACTATGTCGAGAACATCAAGCAATCGAGCTTCTTCCAGGACGGCCAGGGCCTGGGCAGCGCGATGAGCGAGGCCGAGGTGCGCCAGATGCGCGCGACCTATTACGGCCTGATGAGCGAGATCGACGACCAGCTCGGCCGCGTCTTCGACTACCTCCAGCAGACCGGCCAGTGGGAGGAGACGCTGATCGTCTTCACCTGCGACCACGGCGAGCAGCTCGGCGATCATCACCTGCTCGGCAAGATCGGCTATTGCGACGAGTCCTATCGCATCCCGATGATCGTGCGCGATCCCGGCGCGGCGGCGAACGCCTCGCGCGGCGGCATCGTCGAGAAGCACTTCACGGAGACGATCGACACCATGCCGACGATCCTGGAGTGGCTGGGTCTCGACGTGCCGCGCCAGTGCGATGGCCGCTCGCTGCTGCCGTTCTGCCACGGCGCGCCGCCGTCGGACTGGCGCACGGAAGCGCACTACGAGTTCGATTTCCGCGACCTGCATTACAGCCAGCCGGAATCGGCGCTGGGTGTGCCGATGGACCGCTGCGGCCTCGCGGTGGTGCGCGACCATGACTACAAATACGTGCACTTCGCCGCGTTGCCGCCGCTGTTCTTCGACCTCAACGCCGACCCCGGCCAGTTCGTGAATCGCGCCGAGGATCCGGCCTATGCCGCGAAGGTGCGCCACTACGCCCAGAAGATGCTCGACTGGCGGCTGGGTTTCGCCGAACGGACGCTGACCGGCTATCGCGCGACACCGGAAGGGCTGCAGGTCCGCGCCGCCTAGCTTCACCCTGGGGAGCGCCGCAACGCGACGCGTCTCGGAGGGTGGGCAACGCATACCGCCTTTGTTGCCTATGCTTCGAGACGGCCGCTGCGCGGCCTCCTCGGCATGAGGTAGGGTCTCGCACCTTTGGACGGGGCGAGGACAGTATGGCGTCGATCACCATGGCGGATGTGCGGGCGGCGGTGCCCGACATGACAGGCGAGGTCGCCATCAAGGGCCTCGCCGCCGATGTCGAGGTGATGCGCGACGCCTATGGCGTGCCGCATATCCGCGCGCGCGGCGCCGATGACCTCTTCATCGCGCTGGGCTTCGTTCACGCGCAGGATCGGCTGTGGCAGATGGATGCCACGCGCCGGCGCGGCCTGGGCCGCTGGGCGGAGTGGGTCGGGCCTTCCGGCGTCGCGGCCGACAGGCTGGCGCGCCAGCTCGACGGCGAGGGCGCGGCAAAGCGCGACTACGACGCGCTGCCGGCGGAAACGCGCGACATGCTCGAGGCCTATGCCATGGGCGTGAACGCGTTCATCGCGCGTGGTGTGTTCCCGGTGGAATACAAGCTGCTCGGCGAGACGCCCGAGCCGTGGCGGCCGCAGGATGCCATCGCCGCGATGCGCCAGCGCGGATTCCTGATGGGCTCGGTGTGGTTCAAGCTGTGGCGTGCCGCGGCGCTGCGCACCATTGGCGCCGAGCAGGTTTCCAAGCTGCGCTACGACGACGGCGGCCGCGAGCTGCTGTGCATCCCGCCGGGCGCCGAGGCGCAGCGCTGGATCGCGACGCTGCAGGACCTCGCGCCGGCGATCGAGGCGGTGGCGGCGCTGGGTTCGGCCGACTCGACCGGCGGCGGCAGCAACAATTGGGCGCTGGCGCCCTCGCGCACGGCGGCGGGACGGCCGCTGCTGGCCGGCGATCCGCATCGCCAGTTCGAGCTGCCCAGCATGTACGCGCAGACGCACATCGCCTGCGACGCCTTCGACGCGCTGGGCTTCAGCGTGCCCGGCGTGCCGGGCTTCCCGCATTTCGGCCACAACGGCCACGTCGCGTGGTGCGTCACGCACGCCTTCGCCGATATCCACGATCTTTTCGTCGAGCGCTTCCAGGACAACGGTGGACGCTACGAGTTCAAGGGCGAGTGGCGGTCGACGAGCCGGCGCAGCGAGACGATCAAGGTACGCGGCGGCGCCTCGGTTCCGGTCGATGTCATCGCCACGCACCATGGCCCGGTGATCGCCGGCGATCCGGCGAAGGGCGCGGCGCTGGCCCTGCGTTCGGTGCAGTACGCCGAGACCGACCTCTCGCTGGCCTGCCTGCTGCCGATGATGAAGGCGAGGGACATCGACAGCTTCTACGACGCCGCGCGCGGCTGGGGCCTGATCGACCACAACGTCGTCGCCGCCGACACCAAGGGCCGCATCGGCCATCTCGTGCGCGCCATCGTGCCGGTGCGCCCGCGCATCAATGGCTGGCTGCCGGTGCCGGGCT
>CAYNOF010001069.1:0-4257 GCA_964398335.1 uncultured Rhizobiaceae bacterium | reverse complement strand
CTCGCGCATCGTCTTCATCACCCGCGACCTCTCGCGCGAGATGGTCGAGGCGAGCTGGCAGCAGATGCGCGAGATGGCGTGAATGCGGACAGCATTGGGTATCGGTGCCGGCCTCGTTTTCTGCATCGTCGGCTTGTTTCTTCCGGGCGGCGTAGCCTTCGCCGCATGGCGCTATCTAGCGCAATATCTCTTCAAACTGTGTGACCGGCTATTTTGGCAGTCGGGAGAATGCGCCTTTCCGCTGACCCTCACTCAACAGCTCGTCATGTATGCGGTGCCGACGTTGATCGGCGCGCTTTGCGGCGGTCTGTTCGCCGCATGGTTGACACTGAAGGTGGTGAAGCGTGCGCCACTGCGATCGCTCACGCTCGGCGTCGTGCTGGCGCTCGTGATGCTCAGCGTATTATGCACCTACCTGCTGGCCGCCGAAGGCAGACCAACCATGACTGTCGTGGTGCGCCCGCTCCAGGAGATCGGGCTGATCGTCGGTTGGCTCATCGTTGCCTCCCGAAGAATGCGGGCGCTGCGCATGCCGAAGGACATCGTCGAGGTTTTCTGAGATCGGTGCCGGAGACTCGTTCATGACCAAGCGCATAGCCACGGCTCTGATCAGCATGGTGGTGGCAGCAACGCTCGCGCGCCCCGCCTCCGCGCAGACCGACTGGCGCATGACGTTGGGCATTCTCTACGGGCTGTCCTACGCGGTCCCCGCGTGCGGCGTGAAGGCGACGCCGGAGCAGATGCGCAAGCTCGAACGGCTGATCGCGCATGCTGAGGGCAAGGTGCGCATGAGCCGCGCCGAGCTGCGGGAGATCCGCCGCAAGGGCGAGGTCGAGGCGCGCAAGGACACCAGGCGCATGTGCGAAACGATCGGCCGCGATGCGCCCAGGCTGCTCGACGACCTGCCCGACGGCCTGCCGGATTAGCGCGCCGGCTGCTCGATCAGCACGAGGCGGTGGCGGCCCTCTTCATCGAGCGTGACCTTGAAGCTGGCCTGCGCGCGCTTCACGCGGCAGGGGCCGGGCTGGAACGGCACCAGCGGATAGAGGAAGGGCGGACGCGGGCTGCGATAGGTGCGCACGATGGCGTGGTCGCGCACGAAGACCACGGTGGCGATGTCCTCGCCGGTCACCGCCTCGTCTGTGGCGGGGATGCCGAGGCATTGGCTCGCCTTCGCCAGGTCGTTGTGGCCGGCGATGACCGAGATCTCGTCCCAGTCGAAATCAGTGACGGTGTCGAGGCGCAACACGCCGTCGGTGTTGCGGATCGCCTCGTTGACGCCCCGGCGCAACTTGCCGGGAAAGCCGAAGACGTCGATGGTCCACAGGATCGCGCCCGCGACCAGCACGCAGCCGAGGATCAACCGCAGCCAGCGCACCGCGGGATGCTTCGTCATCTACCGCTCTGCCTTCGTCGTCATGCCGGGCGCAGCGAGGTTTCCCCCGGAAGCGGCGTCCGTCCTTCGAGGAGATCCTGACGGCGGGCGCTCAAGCGTCGAGCTGCTTCTTCAGCGCCTCGTTGACCGCCTTGGGGTTGGCCTTGCCGCCGGTCGACTTCATCACCTGGCCGACGAACCAGCCGAACAGCGAGGGCTTCTCGCGGTACTGCGCGACCTTCTCGGGATTGGCCTCGACGATCGCCTTCACCGCCGCATCGATCGCGCCGGTGTCGGTGACCTGCTTCAGGCCGCGCTCCTCGACCAGCACGGCCGGGTCCTTGCCGGTCTCGTCCATGGCGAGGAAGAGGTCCTTGGCGATGCGGCCCGAGATGGTGCCGTCGCCGATCAGGTCGATCAGCTTGCCCAGCGCCGCCGGGCCGATCGGCGAATCCTCGATGCCGACGCCGCGGCGCTTGAGCATGGCGAAGAGATCGCCGGTCACCCAGTTCGCCGCCTGCTTGGCGTCGCGGCCCCTGGCCACCGCCTCGAAGAACGTCGCCGTCTCCTTCTCCGCCACCAGCACGCCGGCGTCGTAGTGCGACAGGCCGAAATCCTTGATGTAGCGCGCCTTGCGCTCGTCCGGCAGCTCGGGCAGCGAGGCCTTGATCTTCTCGACCCAGTCCGGCTGCAGCACCAGCGGCAGCAGGTCGGGATCGGGGAAGTAGCGGTAGTCGTGCGCGTCTTCCTTCGAGCGCATCGAGCGCGTCTCGCCCTTGTTGGCGTCGAACAGGCGGGTCTCCTGCACGATGCTGCCGCCGCCCTCGATGATCTCGATCTGGCGCCGCGCCTCGTACTCGATCGCCTGCTTCACGAAGCGGATCGAGTTGACGTTCTTGATCTCGCAGCGCGTGCCCAGCGGCGCGCCCGGCTTGCGCACCGAGACATTGACGTCGCAGCGCATGGAGCCTTCCTCCATGTTGCCGTCGCAGGTGCCGAGGTAGCGCAGGATCGAGCGCAGCTTGGTGAGATAGGCGGCCGCCTCCTCCGCGTCGCGCATGTCGGGCTTCGACACGATCTCCATCAGCGCGATGCCGGAACGGTTGAGGTCGACCCAGGTCTGCGTCGGATGCTGATCGTGCAGGCTCTTGCCGGCGTCCTGCTCGAGGTGCAGGCGCTCGATGCCGACGGTGCGCGTGGCACCGTCCTTGAGGTCGAGGACGATCTCGCCCTCGCCGACGATCGGATCCTTGTACTGCGAGATCTGATAGCCGGCGGGCAGGTCGGCGTAGAAGTAGTTCTTGCGGTCGAACACCGAGTGCAGGTTGATCCTGGCCTTCAGCCCGAGCCCGGTGCGCACCGCCTGCTCGACGCACAGCCGGTTGATCACCGGCAGCATGCCGGGCATGGCGGCGTCGACCAGCGACACCTGGGTGTTGGGCTCGGCGCCGAACGCGGTGGGGGCGCCGGAGAACAGCTTGGACTCGGACACGACCTGGGCATGGACCTCGAGCCCGAGGACCACTTCCCAATCGCCCGTTTCGCCCTTGATCAGAGACATGACGTCAGAACCTCAGTCACCAATGACTGATGACAGGTAATGGCTGCCACGCCCCCTGTCCACACCTCACGTCGCGCCGGCCGCGATCGGCGCCGCCGGGCGGGCGGGAGGATCGCCGGAAAGACCCCGAGTGCCAGATACTCCTCAAATATGCCATAAAATACCAGTCACTGGTGGCGTGTCCATCCGGGTGCGGTGGTCAGCAGACATTCCATCAGTGCGGGAGACCGTGTCATGGGCCATGTCAAGGGGATGATCGTGCAGAGTGAAGGCAGCCGGCCGCATGTCGCCTTCATCATGAAGGCCCTGGCCAACACCTTTCCCAACATCATCTGGAAGATCGGCGGCAAGGTCGCCCGCACCACGTGGGGCGGCGGCTTCTCGGCGCACTCCGTCGGGCGCGCCTGCGACATCTACCTCGATGCCGGCGACCCGCTGGACAAGCGGCTGGGCGACCTGCTGTTCGAGACCTTCGTCGTCCACGGCTACAACTTCAAGGTCGACCACACCATCTGGAACGGCCGGATATGGTCGCAAAGCGAGGGTGGACCGTCCGGCTATACCGGCTCCGGCGGCGCGCATCGCGATCACGTCCACGTCGCCTTCGTCGATGATCACCTCGACATCCTGCCGTACGGATTTCCCTGGATCCTGGAGCAATACGTGCTTCGCCGATATGTCGCCGACGGCGCGGCGGCGGATCGATCGGACGGGCTGTACGGCCAGGCGTTCGACCCCAAGAAGCCCAATGTGCGACTGACCCGGAAGAAGCGCCACGCCATCATGCTCAAGAAGATGGGCATGACGGGCACGATGTAGCCGGGCCCTAAGGCAGCGCGTCTCCGACCGGGCTCTTCCCGACCGTCCGACGCTTGTCGTCGGCGATCAGTTCGAGCGGCGACGACGCGATGGCGCCGGCCAGCGGCGCTGCCGGGCGGCGGTCCGTGACGAGATAGGTGACCGTCCGCAGGTCGACAACGCGCACCGCTCCCTGCCGGTTGAACTTGGCGCGGTCGGCGACGACGACCGATGCATTCGCCGACCGCATCATCAGGCCATAGAGATCGGCTTCTTCCGGCGTGTAGTCCATGACCCAGCCCGTGGGGGAAATCGCTCCGGCCCCGATGAACGCGAAGTCGGCGAAGTAGCGCGTCAGCATGGCCAGCGCATCGGAGCCGACGGCCGTGCCGTTGGCGGTCTGGATCGTCCCGCCGATCATCGTCACGCGGTTGCCGTTGCGGCCGGCGAACCGGCTGCAGACGGCCAGGCTGTTGCTGATGATGCTCAGACGCCGCCGCTCGAGCAGGGCATCGGCGACCGC
>CAYNOF010001068.1:0-5105 GCA_964398335.1 uncultured Rhizobiaceae bacterium | reverse complement strand
CCAACCCCAGCGTCTCGCCGCGCTTGAGGCTGAAGCTGACATCGTCGACCGCCTTGAACACGCCGCCGCCGGTGGCGAAATGCGTCTCGAGGTTCTGCACCTCGATCAGCGGATCGGCGGCGGCGTGATCGGCCATCAGTGGACCGGTCGTGCCTGCGGCAGGCGATCGCGCTTGCCGTAGACCGGAGGCGCGAGCTGCTCGGCGGTGCGGCCCGCCCAGTCGCGCGACGGCACGGTGGCGATGCGCTTGGCCTGGCCGGCGACGAGCTGCTCGGTCATCGACTCGACGTCGACAGTCAGCACCTTGCCGTCGCGCACGACCTGGGTGCCGTCGATGTAGACGTGGCGGACGGCGCGGTCGGAGGCCGAGAAGATCAGGCTGCGGATCGGCTCGATCGCCGGCTGCATGTAGGGATGGCTCATGTCGACCAACGAGAAATCCGCCTTGCAGCCGGGCGCGATGCGGCCGAGGTCGGACCGGCGCAGGATCTTCGCGCCGCCGATGGTCGCGGCCTCGAAGGCGTGGCGCGTCGTGCCCATCTTGTAGTTGCCGGTAAGCACGCGGCCGAGGTAGCAGGCGAGCCTGAGCTCATCGAGCATGTTGTGCGGGAAGGTGTCGGTACCGATGCCCAGCGGGATGCCGGCATCCATGTAGCGGCCCATGCTGTTGAGCGCGATGCCGCGGCGCGCGAACACCGTCGGACAATGCGCCACCGCCGCGCCGGAGGCCTTGAGGCGGGCGAAGTCGTCGCTGTGCGGCCAGTGGATCTGCGGATGGTCGTTGAGGAAGATACAGTGGCCGATGATCAGGTCGGGTGACAGCACGCCGATGTCGTCGAGCCATTCGATCGGCGTCCTGCCGTGGCGGCGCGTCATCTCGTTGAACTCGACCACCGCCTGGCCGGCATGGGTCTGCATCGGGATGTTGCGCTTGCGCGCCTCGGCCAGCGCGTCCTTGAACAGGCCCTCGGTGCAGGTGTCGATCTGCGAGGGGCCCATCATGCCCGACAGCCGGCCGCTGGGATGCGCCATGGCCGCGTCGATGGTCTTCAGTGCCGCGGCGAAATTGGCCTCGCCCTGCTTGATGTCCCAGGCGTAGTCCACGACGTGGCCGTTCTTGGTGTACCAGTAGCCCGAGCGGAACATCGGGCAGAGCACGGCGCGGATGCCGGTCGAGGCGAGGTCGTCGATCCAGCCCTCGCGGTTGACCGACAAATCGGCAACCGTGGTGACGCCGCTCTTCAGCAGCTCGGAGATCGCCACGCGCGAGGAGGCGCCGGCATCCTCGGCTTCCATGCCGAACACCGGCAGGAACTCGTAGAGCGAGCTCTGGCCCAGCTTGTCGCTGGCGACCTCCTCGGTGAGGCCTTTGTTGCCGGGCTCGGAGAAGGGATGGGTATGGATGTTGACCAGGCCGGGCAGCACCATGAAGCCGCGGCCTTCGATCGTCGCGTCGGCCGGCCCGGTGTAGCCCGGGCCGACATGGGTGATCTCGTTGCCGCGGAAGGCGAAGTCGGCACGCTGCAGGTAGACGTGCCGGCCCTCGGACTCGTCCCAGGCGACGACGACGTCGAGGTCGCGGACGAGCGTGGTCTTGTCGGTCATGGCGTTCCCTCTGGTTCGTTCTTCGGCGCCGTCGTCTATTTCAGCGCGATGTCGAGGCCCGTGTAGAGCGCGCAGCCGTAATTGCCGTGCGCCTTCATGGGCTTCATCCTCTGTCCCGCCACCAGGTGCAGCGGCTCGTGGTAGAGCGGGATCCACACGGCGGCGTCGTGCACCTTGGCCTGCACGCGCGCATAGGCCTCCGAACGGGTCTTCTCGTCGAGCGCCTGCGAGCCCTTGTCGAGCAGCTCGTCGGTCTCCTTGTCCTTCCAGTTCATGCGGTTGGGCGTCGGCGTGTTGGCCGAGCGGAAGTACAGGTTCAGCGCATCACCCGCCGACACGTAGGGGAAGCTCATGCCGAAGGCGTCGAACTCCTGCGTCGCCAGCTTGCCCCAGGCGATCGTGGCGTCGAACAGCTGGATCTGCAGGTCGATGCCGACCTTGCGCAGGTCGCCCTGCACCGCCTCGGCGATTTCCTTGAAGGAACCGGCGATGCCGTAGATCACCGGGGCCAGCTTCTTGCCGTCCTTGTAGCGGAAGCCGTCGGCACCCTTCTTCCAGCCCGCTTCGTCGAGCAGCTTCTCGGCCTCGGGGACGTTCTCGCCGTAGACCTTGCGGTCGACCTTGCTGTTGAAGTCGAGCACGCCGGGCATCAGCATCGTGTCGGCCGGGGTGGCGAAGCCGAAGGTCACCGCCTCGGTGATGGCGCGCTGGTCGACGGCGAGATTGATGGCGCGCCGCACCTTCTCGTCGTGCATCAGCTCGCGGTCGATCTTGAAGCCGATGAAGTAGGTCCAGAAGTAGTTCTCGGCGCGCGACACCGAGAGCTTCTTGTCGGCCATCAGGTCCTTGAGCGACCAGTAGGGCACGTACTGGCTGACATCGGCCTGGCCGCTCTGCAGGGCGGTGACGCGGGTGTTCTCCTCCGGCACGACCTTCCAGATCACGCGATCGACCTGGGCCGACTGGCTGGCGTAGATCGGCGGGCCCCACTTGTAGCCTTCGTGCTTGGTCAGCACGGTCTCGTCGCGCGGCGTCCAGCTCTGCATGCAGAACGGGCCGGTGCCGTCGAACGCCTTCACGCCGTAATCGGCGCCGAGCTGCTTGACCTGCTCGACGTTGATGATGGTGTGGAAGTATTGCGTCATCTGATAGAGCAGCTCGGAGAACGGCTTCTTCAGCTTGTACTCTACGGTGGTGTCGTCGATGGCGGTGACCTTGTCGATATCGCCCATGCGCCACTTCACGAGACCCTTGGTCTCGGGATCCATCCAGCGCTCGTAGGTCGCGACCACGTCCTTGGCGGTCATCTTCCTGCCGCTGCAGAAGGTCACGTCGTCGCGCAGCTTGAAGGTGTAGACCAGGCCGTCGGGCGACACCGTCCAGCTCGTCGCCAGGTTGGGCTTCAGCGTCTTCATGTCGTAATCGAGGGCGACCAGCGTGTCTCCGATCATGTACATGACCTCGGCGTTCGACCGCGCAGTCGATTTGTGCGGGTCATAGCGGTCGGTGTCGATCTCGCGGATGATCGTCACCGTCTTCTGCGCCATTGCCGCGGGTGCGGCCAGCGCCGTCACCGTGGCCAGGAAGAGTCCTGTCGCTATTCTCATGGTCGGGTCTCCCGTCGACTATCCGTCATTGCCGAAGTTTGGGATCGAGCGCGTCGCGCAGGGCGTCGCCCAGGATGTTGAAGGCGAGCACGATCAGGAAGATCGCCGCCGCCGGTATCGTCGCGACCTGTGGGAAGTTGGTGAGGTACTTGCGTCCATCGGCGGTCATGCTGCCCAGCTCGGCGATCGGCGGCTGCACGCCCAGCCCGAGGAAGCTCAGCACCGAGCCCAGCAGGATGCTCTGGCCGAGCTGCAGGGTGGCGTAGATCAGCACCGTCGAGCCGCAGTTCAGCAGCAGGTAGCGCCAGATCAGCGCACCGTCGCCCAGGCCCAGCGCGCGGCCGGCTTCCATGTATTCCTGCTGCATCACCACGGTGGCCGCGCCGCGCGAGACGCGGGCGATGGCCGGGATCGCGGCGATGGAGAGCGCGATCACGAGGCTGGCGAAGTTCGGCCCCAGCACGGCAGCCAGCGCCAGGCCGAACAGGATCGAGGGGAAGGACAGCAGCACGTCGATCACGCGCATCAGCACCGCGTCGAGGCGCTTGTAATAGGCGGACAACGCGCCGATCAGCACGCCGACCGAGCCGCCGATCAGCACTGCCAGCGCGCCGATCGCCAGCGTCGTGCGCAACCCGTAGAGGATGCGCGTGAGCATGTCGCGGCCCTGCGCGTCGGTGCCGAGCAGGTAGAGGCTGCCGTCGGGGCCGACGAAGCCCGGCGCCTTCAGGCGCAGGCGCATGTTGTTGGCATAGGGATCGTAGGGCGAGATCAGCGGGGCGAGGATCGCGCCCAGCACCACCAGCACGATGAACAGCAGCGCCAGCGCGGCGGCCGGATCGCGCAGCAGGCGCCGCATGATGCTGTTCTTGCGGCGCAGCGCGTCGAGCGCCCGCAGGTCGGCCTCGCTGATCGCGGGGATGTCGGTCATCGCCGGCCGATCCGGGGATCGAGATAGCCGTAGAGCACGTCGACCACGAGGTTGATGGCGAGGAACGACACCGCCAGCATCAGGATCGCGCCTTGCGCCACCGGCAGGTCGCGCGAGCCGATGGCGCCCACCGCCATGCGGCCGACACCCGGCCAGGCGAACATGGTCTCGGTGACCACGGCGCCGCCCAGCAGGAAGCCGACCTGCAGGCCGATCAAGGTGACGACCGGGATCAGCGCGTTGCGCAGCGCATGGCGGATCACGACGCGCGATTCGCGCGCACCCTTGGCGCGCGCGGTGCGCACATAGTCGGCGCCCAGCACTTCCAGCAGCGATGTGCGGGTCATGCGCGCCACCGGGCCGATGAACACGGCGCCCAGGGTCAAGGCGGGCAGCGCGACGTGGTAGAGGCCATCGAAGGTCCACAACGGACCGGCGCGACCCTGGAAGGGCAGCAGGCCGGCGCCGCCGACATGCTGGATCAGCAGCAGGCCGACGAAGAACACCGGCACCGACACGCCCATGACCGAGACCGCCATGATCAGCCGGTCGATGATCGAGCCGCGATGCTGCGCCGCCAGGGTGCCCATGAGGATGCCGACGGGGATCGCCCAGACCATGCAGGCCAGCATCAGCTCGAGCGTCGGGCCGATGGTGAGCATGATCTCCTCGGTCACCGGCCGGTTCGAGATCATCGAGCGGCCGAGGTCGAGTTGCAAAACACGGAACAGGTAGCCGGCGAACTGCTCGATCAGCGAGCGATTGAGGCCGAGCTGCTCGCGGATCGCGTCGACCTCGGCCTGCGACGCCGTGGGGCCGGCCAGGATCACCGCCGGGTCCGTCGGCACGACTTGCAGCAGCAGGAAGCCGATCACCAGCACGCCCAGCAGAACAGGCCCCGAAATCAACAGCCGTTGCGCGACGAGCGCCAGCAAGTGTGCGATCTCCCGGTGGTCTTCGAC
>CAYNOF010001067.1:0-1531 GCA_964398335.1 uncultured Rhizobiaceae bacterium | reverse complement strand
CTGGCGCGCGAACGCGGCGCCACGACGATCCGCGTCAGCGAGGACGAAGCGCAGCGCGTGCTGTTCTGGGCCGGGCGCAAATCGGCCTTCCCGGCGGTGGGCCAGATCTCGCCCGACTACATGTGCCTCGACGGCTCGGTGCCGCGCTCCAAGCTGGTCGAGGTGCTGGCGCGCATGCGCGAGATGTCCAGGAAGCACCGCCTGCGCGTGGTCAACGTCTTCCACGCCGGCGACGGCAACCTGCATCCGCTGATCCTGTTCGACGCCAACGACCCCGACGAGCTGCGGCGCTGCGAAGAATTCGGCGCCGACATCCTGCGCCTGTGCGTCGAGGTCGGCGGCGTGCTGACCGGCGAGCACGGCGTCGGCATCGAGAAGCGCGACCTGATGGGCGTGCAGTTCACGGAGATCGACCTCGACCAGCAGATGCGGGTGAAGTGCGCCTTCGACCCCGACCACCTGCTGAACCCCGGCAAGGTCTTCCCGCAACTGCGCCGCTGCGCCGAGCTCGGCCGCCTGGTCGTGCACAAGGGCCAGGTCCCGTTCCCCGACCTGCCGCGGTTCTGATGGCTCTTCGAGCGAAGGGTCCTCTTCGTCTTCCCCCCTCCCCCCTTGTGGGGGAGGGTCGGGGAGGGGGGTGACGACGCATGCCACGCGCGACACCGCCCGTCTCGATCAACCGCGCCCGACGCCTGCGGAACGAACCGACCGACGCCGAACGCCACCTCTGGTACGACCTGCGTCGCAAGAGCCTCGATGGTTGGCGTTTCCGACGGCAGGCACCGATCGGGCGGTATATCGTCGATTTCGTTTGCTTCGACGCACGGCTGATTGTGGAGCTGGATGGCGGGCAGCACGCTGAAGCACGGCAAGCATACGACGTTGACCGCACAGCCTGGTTGGAGTCCGAAGGCTTCCGAGTCCTGCGGTTCTGGAACAACGACGTGTTGACCAACACGTCAGGCGTCCTCGAAGAGGTCGTGCGCGCTCTGCCATCGCACCCCCCACCCCAACCCTCCCCCACAAGGGGGGAGGGGGAGAAGAGGTGATGGTGTTACCGCTCGATCTCTCTTACTCCCTCCCCCCTTGTGGGGGAGGGTTGGGGTGGGGGGTGTGCCGATGACACACTCGACCCTGCAGCCGCGCACGCCCGAAGAGCTGCGCGCGGCGATCGAGTGGGCGCTGAACGACGGCATCACGCTGGCGATCGAAGGACGCGGCAGCAAGCGCGCCTATGGCCCGCCGCTGAAAGCCGATCACACGCTGTCGCTCGCCGGCATCAGCGGCGTCGTCGACTATCAGCCGGAAGAGCTGGTGATCACCGTGAAGGCCGGCACGCCGATCCGCGAGGTCGAGGCGCTCCTGGCGCAACGCAAGCAGATGCTGGCCTTCGAGCCGCCCGACCTCGGCGCGATGCTGGGCGGCGCGGCGGGCGAGGGCACCCTGGCCGGCGCGCTGATGTGCAATCTCGCCGGACCCCGCCGCATCAGCCACGGCGCGGCACGCGATCACTTCCTCGGCTTCCAGGGCG
>CAYNOF010001066.1:0-2370 GCA_964398335.1 uncultured Rhizobiaceae bacterium | reverse complement strand
CTCCGCCGCGGCCGCAGCGGCGGCGCGCTGGTCCTCCTCGGCGCGCAACGCGACCAGCCGGGCCCTCGCCTCCTCGACGTGGAACCCCTTGGGGAACTTCTCGAGGAAGGCCGCCACGTCGGCGCTGCGGGTCGACTGCTTGACGGCGTTCCACGCCGCCGCCTCGGCCGGCGACTCGGTGGGCCCGCGCAGCACGAACAGCCAGACCAGCGCCGCCGCCACGACCAGCACCAGCCCGCCGGCGGCGATCAGGATCACCGGCATGGCGCGGCGCCCGCCGCCTTCGACCTTGGCCTGGCGGGTCTGCAGGCCGGCGGTCGCGGATACCGGCGCGCGGGCGACGTCACGCGCCGCGGCACCGGTGACGATGCGGAACGCCTCGACGGTGCGCAGAATGTTCTTGAAGACCGAATCGCCCACCGGCTGGAAGCCCAGATCGGGCAGTTTGGCGCGCGCCTGCGAGGCGACCTCGCCCGACACCATGACGCCGCCGGGATCGCCGGCCGCCTGCAGGCGCGCGGCGATGTTGACGCCCTCGCCGATCAGGTCGCCGTTGTCCTGCACGATCACGTCGTCGAGGTGCACGCCGATGCGAAAGCGCATGTGGCGGTCGGGCGGCAGCTTGGCGTTCATGTCGGCGACGCCGGTCTGGATCTCGACGGCGCAGCGTACGGCCTCCACCGGGCTGGAGAACTCCGCCAAAATACTGTCGCCGGCTGTGTTGGCGATGCGGCCGCCGCGATTGCGGATGGCGTTGTCGGTGTAGGTACGGTGCGCGCGCAGCAAGCGCAGGGTGCCTTCCTCGTCGGCCCCCATCATCGCCGAATAGCTCACCACGTCGATCGACATGATCGCGGCGAGCCTGCGCTTGACTGGCGATGTCGACATGACCCCCGCATCCGGCGGTGCCGGCGTCTACTTTCGGGTACTTTACGCGCCGCGACTGCGCACTCACAAGACCAAGCGATGCTGCGGGCGTTATGGCCGCAGCATCAACTGCCCGGCACGATTCCCGCCGGCAGCTTGGCGCAATGGTCGTAGACCTCGCCCGGCCGGGCGAACCACACGCGCTCGCGCTGCGGATGCTCGGCGATGTGCTTGAGCGCCTGGCGCAGGCAGCGCAGGCGGTAGGGATGGCCGAAGATCATGGTGTGCAGTTCGATGGCGCAGACCAGCGGCTGCTTCTCCGACAGCCGCAGCATCTCCTCGAACTGGCCGATGATGAAGTCGCGGAACTGCTCGGGCGTGTGGTGGCGCACCAGGATTTGCGGGCTGTCGTTGATCTCCAGCGAATACGGCACCAGCATGATGCGGCCCGAGCGGGTGCGCATCCAGATCGGCTGGTCGTCGGTCGGCCATTCCATCACATAGGTGAAGCCCGACTCCTGCAGCAGGTCGGGCGTGTGCGCGCTCGACGACATCCACGGTCCCATCCAGCCGCGCGGCGGCTTGCCGGTGCGCTGGGCGATGGTGTCGCGCACGGTCTCAATCAGGCGGCGCTCGTCGTCCTCCCACATCTGGCCCTGGCGCTCGGCGTTGGTGCGGCCATGGCCGACGAACTCATCGCCGCGCGCCATGATCGCCGGCGCGATCTCGGGCGCGTGGTCGAACACCGTGGTGTTCATCAAGTGACACGCCGGCAGCGAGAACTCGTCGAGCGCGTCGAGCAGGCGCCAGACGCCGACGCGATTGCCGTAGTCCCGCCACGCGAAAGTCCGCGGATCGGGTTGCGGCAGCTCGTGCGAGAGCGAATGGCCCAGGCCGCCGGCATAGGCGAAGTGCTCGATGTTGAGCGCGACGCAGACCGCCAGACGCTTGCCGCCGGGCCAGTCGTAGACCGGCCGCCTGGCGATCGCCGAGTAATCGTAGCGCCCGTGATACGGCAGCTTGATCATCGCTCCCCTCCTTCGCGAATGGCAGCGATGTTAGGGCGCTGATCGACAAAAGACGACAGGGCGGTGCGTTCTTCCGTTAAGGTCTGCGCCGACAAACATGGGGAGGAGATATGCGCGGACGTCAGGTGTTCATGGAGAGCCTGTTGGCGCACGGCGCCGACACGATCTTCGGCAACCCCGGCACGACCGAGAGTCCGCTGATCGACTCGCTGCTCGACTACAAGCAGATCCGCTACATCGTTGCGCTGCACGAAGGCGTTGCGACCGGCGCGGCCAGCTTCTACGCGCAGGCCACCGGCAAGACCGCGATCGTCAACCTGCATGTCGCGCCGGGCCTGGGCAACGCAGTGGGCGCGATCTATGGCGGGCTGAAGGCCAACTCGCCGATGATCGTCACGGCGGGCGCGCAGGACACGCGCATGCGCCTGCGCGATCCGCTGCTGGGCCACGACCTGCCGTCGATCGCCGCACCGGT
>CAYNOF010001065.1:0-1121 GCA_964398335.1 uncultured Rhizobiaceae bacterium | reverse complement strand
TGGCCGTCGTTGCCGAACATCGCCTGCGGATGCTACCGTGCGTTCTGCACGTCTGCCTCGCTCATCCGCCAGTTGTGCGCGCCGGGGGGGTGCCGGCGGTCGGCCGCCTCGTGGATCGAGCAGCCGAGCTCGGCGGCGATGTCCTTCAGGTCGCGCCCGCCGGCCGACGGCATGGCCTGCGACCAGGTCACCATCACCTTCTCGGCGCGATCGAGCATGCCGCGGTGCAGGATGGTCGAGCCGGCGACGTAGGGATAGACGTCGAAGGCGATCGGCCAGTCCTTCATCGCCTGGTCGAACTTGGGCAGGGTCTCGCGCATGCGGCCGAAATTCTGCCGGCTCGAGCATTTGTGGTGCGAGACCACGACCGGCGCGCCGGCGCGGCGGCCGATGGCGAAGGTCTCGTCCATCGCCGCCAGGATATTGTCGCTCTCGTCGCGCATGTGCGCGGTGTAGACGCCGCCATGCCGGCCCAGCGGCTCGGCGACGCCGGCCACCTCGTCGGTCGTCGCCGCCGCCGCCGGCGGATAGAACAGGCCGCTCGACATGCCGATCGCGCCGTCGGCGAGCGCGTTGTCCAGCATGTCGCGCATGCGTGCGGTCTCGTCGTCGCTCGCCGGCCGGTCGAGATCGTTGCCCAGCACGCTGTAGCGCAGGGTCGCATGGCCGATCAGGAAGGCGCCGTTGATCGCCGGCCGCGCGCCTTCGACCAGCTCGGCGAAGGCGGCGAAGCTCTGCGTCAGGTACTTCTCCTGCTTGACGATCAGCGAGAGGTTGTGCGGCACAGGCTTGGGGCCGCCGTACGGCGCGGCGCTGAAGCCGCAATTGCCGCAGACCACCGTTGTGACGCCCTGGCTGGCCTTCATCGCCATGCCGGGGTTCTCGATCAGCGCCGTGTCGTCGTGGGTGTGCACGTCGATGAAGCCCGGCGCCACCACCTTGCCGCCGACGTCGATCTCGTTGTCGCCCTTCAGCGTGCCGCGCTCGCCGATCGCCACGATGCGGTCGCCCTTGATGGCGACGTCGGCGGCCCGACGGGGCTCGCCGCTGCCATCGATCAGCGTGCCGTTGCGAAGGATGAGGTCAGGCGTGGCCATGATGCGTGCGGCTCCAGGTGATCC
>CAYNOF010001064.1:0-11342 GCA_964398335.1 uncultured Rhizobiaceae bacterium | reverse complement strand
CACCAGGGTGAAGGAGCTGTTCCGCCATCCCATGGTGATCCCGCAGGCGGTGGTGCTCGACCCGGCTGTCACCGTGCACACGCCGGAATGGCTGTGGCTGTCCACCGGCATCCGCGCCGTCGATCATTGCGTCGAAGGCGTGTGCTCGAACGAGGCGCATCCCTATGCCGATGCGCAGGCGCTGCGCGGGCTGTCGCTGCTGACGCAGGGGCTGAAGGCGGTGAAGGCCGATCCGTCGAACCTCGAGGCGCGGCTCGACTGCCAGCTCGGCTCATGGCTGTCGATGGGCCCGCTGGCCAGCGGCGTGCCGATGGGTGCGAGCCACGGTATCGGCTACATCCTGGGCGCCGCCTTCGATGTGCCGCACGGCCACACTTCCTGCATCATGCTGCCCTCGGTGATGCGGTGGAACAAGCCGGCCAATGCCGATCGCCAGGCGATGGTCTCCGCCGCCATGGGCAAGCCCGGCGCCGAGGCCGCCGATCTGCTGCACGAATTCATCGCCGGACTGGGCATGCCACGCAGCCTCGGCGCCGTGAAGATCGGGCCGGAGCATTTCGACAGGATCGCCGCCGGCGCCATGAACACGCCCTGGGTGCCGCGCAATCCGCGGCCGATCCCGACGCCGGCTCAGGTGCGCGAGATCCTGGAGCTGGCGGCGTAACCGGACGCCGGCGCTCCCGCGATCAGGCCAGCGCCAGTTCCTTGTAGTCGTTGGCCGCGACCTCGTCGCAGCGTTGGCGGTAGGCCGGCGCGCTGCCGCTGTAGCGCGCGATGATGCGGGTGTTCTTGCCTTCGACGTTGCGGTTGATGCCGGTCATCCACGAGTCGATCTCGTTGGACAACAGGCCGACCCCGAGCGACTTGACGTGGTCGGTCCACGATTTCACGCCTGCGGGCGTTGCCGCGACGCGGGAGATCTGGTGATCGCGTGCGTACCGGATCAGGTCGGTGACCCACTCGACGTTGTACTCGATGCTGCGCGGGATGTTGCCCAGCGCCGTGTGCGGGCCCATCAGCATCATCATGTTGGGAAAGCCCTCGACCATCACGCCGAGATAGGTCTGCGGCCCGCCCTTCCAGCGCTGCTTCAGCTTCAGGCCGTCCATGCCCTCGATATCGATGCGGTCGAAGCTGCCGGTGATGGCGTCGAAGCCGGTGGCATAGATGATGATGTCGAACTCGTACTCGCGGTCGCTGGTCTTGATGCCCGTCCCGGTGATGCGCTCGATCGGCGTCTCGTTGATGTCGACCAGCTTCACGTTGGGCTGGTTGTAGACCTCGTAGTACTTCGTCTCGAGCGGCACGCGGCGGGTGCCGAAGCCGTGGTTCTTCGGGATCAGCTTCTCGGCGACCGTCTGGTCCTTGACCCGCTGGCGGATCTTGCGCGCGACGAAGTCGGAGATCAGCGCGTTGGCCCTGCGGTCGGTGAGGATGTCCTTGAAGTTGCCCTGCCAGATGCCGAAACCCTTCTCGGCGTAGAGCTTCTCGAAGAAGGCCTCGCGCTCCGCGTCCGTGACTTCCAGGGCGCTGCGCGGATCGGGCGTGTGCAGGAAGCAGCTGAAGGTCTCCTGGCAACGCTTGAAGATCGCCGGATACTCCGCCCGGATCGCGGCCATCTCCTCCTTGCTGATCTTGCCGTTGTGCAGCGGCGCGCACCAATTGGGCGTGCGCTGGAAGATCGTCAGCGTGCCGGCGGTCTTGGCGACCTCCTGGATGGTCTGCACGCCGGTGGCGCCGGTGCCGATCACCGCTACGCGCTTGCCGTCGAACTTGACCTCCTCGTGCGGCCACCTGCCCGTATGGAACGAACGGCCCTTGAAGCTGTCGATGCCTTCGATGCGCGGCATGGTCGGGGCCGAGAGCGGGCCGATGGCGGTGATCATGAAGCGGCTGCGGAAACGGCTGCCGTCCTCCAGGGTGATGTCCCAGCCGCGGCGGTCGTCGCTGTAGTGTGCGGTGGCCACGCGGCTGCGGAACTGGATGTCGCGGCGCAGGTCGAACTTGTCGGCGACGAAGTTGAGGTAGCGCAGCGTCTCGGGCTGGGGCGAGAAATGCTCCGTCCAGTCCCATTCCTCGAGCAATTCCTGCGAGAAGGAGTAGCCGTAGGAGTAGCTCTCGGAATCGAAGCGCGCGCCCGGGTAGCGGTTCCAGTACCAGGTGCCGCCGACGCCGGTGCCGGCCTCCAGCACGCGCACCTTCAGGCCCAGCTCGCGCAGGCGATAGAGCTGGTACAGGCCCGAGATTCCGGCGCCGATGACGATGACATCGAAATCCTGCGGCGACTCCGCCATGTGCTCACTCCGATGGGACGCGGCCAGTATATCCGCCATGGCTGCGGACTTTCTGCAACGGTGGCATGCCCCCTCTGGCCGCGCGCGATGTCGCGGAGCGAACCGGGCACCTACTGCCCGTGGTAGCTTGCAAGCAAGCAACCCGAGGAGCTTCCCGCATGGCCCGGCTGAAATTTGGCGCCTTCCTCGCGCCGCACCACCCCATCGGCGAGCATCCGATGCTGCAGTTCCGCCGGGACCTGGACTTCGTCGAGCACATCGACAAGCTCGGCTTCGACGAGTTCTGGTGCGGCGAGCACCACTCGTCCGGCTGGGAGATGATCGCCTCGCCGGAGATGTTCCTGGCCGCGGCCGGCGAGCGTTCCAAGCGCATCATGCTGGGCACCGGCGTGGTCTCGCTGCCCTATCACCACCCGTTCAACGTCGCGCAGCGCATGGTGCAGCTCGACCACATGACCGGCGGCCGCGCGATCTTCGGCTCGGGCCCGGGCGCGCTGGCCTCCGACGCGCATACCCTGGGCATGGACCCGATGGTGCTGCGCGACCGCCAGGACGAGGCGATCAGCGTCATCCGCCGGCTGATGCGCGGCGAGCGGGTCACGGCCAAGTCCGACTGGTTCACCATGCAGGACGCGGCCCTGCAGCTCCTGCCGCTGCAGGAGGACATGCCCTTCGTGGTCGCCTCGCAGATCAGCCCCTCGGGCATGACCCTGGCGGGCAAGCACGGCATCGGCATCATCTCGATCGGCTCGATGTCCGACGAAGGCCTGCAGTCGCTGCCGCAGCAATGGGCCTTCGCCGAGGACGCGGCGAAGAAGCACGGCCAGACGGTCGACCGCAAGAACTGGCGCGTGCTGCTCAGCTGGCACATCGCCGAGACGCGCGAGAAGGCCCGCGAGCAGGCGCGCGACGGCCTGTTGCGGCACCACAACGAGTACATCACCGCCACCCTGCAGCGGCCCGGCGCGCGGCCGTTCAAATCGCCCGACGAGGCGGTCGACAAGATGGCCTTCTCCGAGGGCACGGCCGCGACCATCGGCACGCCCGACGATCTCGTGGCCAAGATCAAGTCGGTGCTCGAGGTCAGCGGCGGGTTCGGCACGGTGGTCGGCTTCGTCCACGACTGGGCCAACCCGGAGAACACCTTCCGCAGCTGGGACATGGTCGCGCGCTACGTGATCCCCGAGATCAACGGCTACCTCAAGGGCCTGCGCACCTCGCAGAAATTCGTGATCGAGAACCGCGACGTGTTCAACCGCGCGCGCGAGGCGGTCATGAGCAAGATCATGGGCAACGACGCCGCCGCCGCGGCGCTGGCGGTGACCAAATCGCCGATGCTCGCCGCTTCCAGCTCGAACGTGCCGGATCTCGATCAGGCCCGGCTGAAGGTCGGCGCGAAGAAGTAGGCGCCTCTGCCCCAATAGCCGGCGTGACCCTCGCTTCCGGCAAAGCATGTGGGCGGCGCTGCCGAACGCGCCGGCCACTTCTGGCGATGGCTAACTTACTGATAAACATCAGACATCTGACTTGTCTCTGACGTTTTTGCGACTCAATTTTAGTTGCACCACCCGCACCTCTGTGATTTCTACCAAGGCAATTGGAATAAGTCGCAATCTCGTGTGTGGGGATGCAGCATGTCGATCGCGCGCCACAATTCGTGGCTACGTACCCTGATCCTGGGCTCGGGTTTCGTGGTCGCCTGTGGCGTTCTGGCCGGGCCGATCGGTGGCCAGTCCTTCGCCGCCGGACCGATCCTCACAGCATCGGGCAGACTGCCGGATGAGCTGATCTGCAAGGGCATGAACGGCCGTGTCGGGCGCAGCAGCGAGCTTCTGGTGCTGGCGCGCGCCATCGAACGCGACGTGCTGATTGCCGACTCCAAGGCCGGCGGCAAGGTCGATGTCGAGGACAACCTCGACCTGTTCGAGAAGCTCGGCCTGCTCGAAGGCCACCTGATGATCGGCAAGGCGCTGCTCGACGCCAAGATGCAGCGCGATGCGCTGCCGCATTTCGGCCACCCGGTGCGCGAGCTGTACGACTACATCAAGCCGGTCTTCAAGACGCGCAACGTGCCGGAGTTCGAGACCGAGCTGGCCGACCTCGAGCGGCGCGCCAAGGCGCAGCCCAACGATCCGGCGACGACCACGGCCTATAACGACGTGCTGCGCAAGATCGCGGTGTTGCGCGCCACCATCCCGAGCTCGCTGATGGATGCGCACAGCTTCGTCGTGCGTGGGATCTCGCTGATGATGCACGACGCCGCCTCGGACCTCGGCGAATCGCTCGAGCGCGGCCGCATCGCCAACACCGTCGAGTACCACGATGCGATGGGCTTCGCGTACTACACGTCCGGCTTCATCCGCGCCAAGGCCGGCGTGCTCGGCGCCGACGCCGAGCGCATCGCCGGCGAAATGCGGCTGGTGCTGTCGGCCTTCCCGGCGCTGAGGCCGCCCGAGCGCCCGACGCGCAGCGTCGGCGAGCTGGAGTCGGCATCCAACCGCGTCGGGGCCATGGCGAAGTAGCGCACGCAACGGAGCCGGTCGCCAGCACGCACCGGCTCCTGATCAACGACAGTATCGGGGGACTTCATGGTCAACGCATTCGTGCGAACGATGGCGCTCGCGCTGACGGCGGCCTCGCTCGGCAATGTCGGGCTTGCTCCCGCGCAGACGATCCAGGATTTGCCGACCAGCATTCCCCTCGATCTCGATCCGCGTCGGCCGACGGAGAGCGGACTCACGACCAGCGGCGCCAACTCCTTCGTGCGCGGTCCGACCGGCGGCGATTTCGTCTGGGGCGGCGCGGTCGAGACGCGGCTGAAATCCGACCAGGTCCTGAACCGCGCCGGCGGCGCACCGGCCTACAACAACACCTTCGTCGAGGTCGATCTCGGCCTCTACGCCAATTTCGGCCAGCACTTCTCGGTGGTCGGCCTGTTCAAGCTGGAGCAGCTGCGGTCCGAGCCGTTCACCGGCGCCTTCCGCAACGAAGGCGCCTATGTCGAACAGCTCTACGGCACGGCGCGCTTCGATCCGGTCGAGATCTACGCCGGCAAGATCCATCCGCATTTCGGCATCGCCTGGGATGCGACACCCGGCCTCTACGGCACCGACTTCGCCGAGGATTACGAGCTGGTCGAGAAGCTGGGCTTCGGCATATCGGTGGCACTGCCCCTGCCCGGCCGCCATCGCCTGGCCTTCGAAGCGTTCTTCGCCGACATCTCGTTCCTCTCGACCAGCGTCTTCACGCGGCCGATGGCGGGCGATCCGAACGCCACGCGGCTCGGCCGCGCGCGCTACGGCGATGGCGGCGTATCCAACACGGGCCGGCCCGACAATTTCGCGGTATCGCTCGAAGGCGGCCGCATCCCCGACCTGCCGGGCTTCAGCTATGCCCTGGGCTGGTCGTACCAGCGCGGCAGCGAGGCGGGCGGCGAGCTCGACGAGATGGGCTGGGTCGCCGGCATGATATGGGAGATCCCGCTCAACCGGCGCATGACCATCACGCCGCTGGTCGAGGTCGCCGGCTTCCGCAACTTCCAGGGCACCGATCAGCGCGCGCTGTACGCCACGGTGGGCGCCGAGCTGCGCCTGCCGCTGGGCTGGGCGGTGGCCGCGTTCGGCACGCTGAAGGATCTGAGCGAGAGCGCCACTTTGTCGAATCGCACCGATTATCAGCTCGGCGCCTCGGTGAGCTACGACCTCGGCGGCACCGTGCTGCGCCAGATCGCCGTCAAGGATCTGTCGTTCCTGCGCAGCACGCAGATCCAGGTCGGCGTCAAGCGCGAGCGCATCGACGGCGTCGGACGCTGGACCGCCGGCGTCGAGCTGGCGGTCGAGAAGCGCTTCTGAAGCCCGGCCGCCTCAGTACTTCGCGATCACCTTCTCGGCGAAATCCTTGAGGTTGCGCCGCGCCGTCTCCATCGCCGGCAAGAGGGTGATCTCGTTCAGCCCCATCGCCTCGCGCTCGCGCAGCATGGTGATGATCTCCTCCGGCGTGCCGACCAGGCCGCCGGTCGAGCGGATCAGCTCCTCGGTGACGAAGCGCCGCTCCTCCGGCGGCACGAAGGCGCAATGGCCGAGATGGACCTGCTGGTAGCGTTTGGCCGCCGGTACATCCATCTTCTCGGTGAAGGCAAGATACTCGTCCCACAGGTTGTGGCAGCGATGCGCCACCGTGCTGGTGTCGCCGTCCTTCATGTAGGCTTCCCACCAGTAGTGCAGCGAGGCGATGGCCATCGGCCCGACCTCGTCGATCACGCGGTCGGAGTTGATCTTCTCGCCGGGCTGCAGCACGCAGGCATAGCCCAGCGCCGCGGTGTGGAAGTCCTTCGGCAGCTCGCGGCCCACCGCCTTGGCGCCCTCCTTCATCGTCTCCAGGCTCTGCAGCAGGCGCGCCTTGGTCTGGTTGTGCGAGCAGACGCGGCCGTCGCCGTAGGCACCCGCCGATTTCAGCGCCAGCGGGCCGTCGGCGGCGACATAGATCGGCACCGGCTGCTCGACGTTGACGAAGCCCATCTTCGGATGGAGGAAGCGGATGTCGTTGGTCTCGCCCAGCAGCGGGTAGTCGACCTCCTCGCCGTGCAGCAGCGCGCGCAGCACGCGCAGGTACTCGCGGAACTCCCTGGCCTTCACCGGATCCTTGCCCATCACGCGCATCGCGGTGTGACCGGTGCCCATGCCGATGAAGGTGCGGCCCGGTGCGAGCTGGTTGATCGAGGCGATCGAATGCGCCGTCACCGGCGCGAGCCGCGTGCCCGCCACCGAGACGCCGGTACCCAGCCGGATGCGCGAGGTGTTGGCGGCCGCCAGCGACAGGGTCGCGTAGCAGTCCGAGTAGAGCATCTGGGAATCGGCCGCCCAGGCGGCGTCGTAGCCCATGTTCTCCAGATCGACGAGCAGCCGCCAATCGGAGATCCGCGGCGCGACGGTGACGCCGAACTTCATGGCGTCAGCCCCTCCTGGCGGCGGGCAGGAAGTCGTCGAGCGGCACGCCGAAGCTGTTGAGCGCCCACGACACCAAATTGTACTGCCCGATGGTGAAGACGATGTCCATGAGCTGCTCGGTCGAATAGTTCTTCGACAGGATGGCCCAGGTCGCGTCGGACACGACGGAATTCTCGAACAGGTCGTCGGCCGCCTGCAGCAGCGCCGCCTCCTTCTCGCTCCAGCCCGCCCCCGGGCCGGTCTTGATCCACTCGATGTCGGCGTCGCTCAGGCCGCCGCGCTTGGCGATCAGCTCGTGCTGGGCGAATTCGTACTCGGCCTGGTTCAGCCAGCCGATGCGCAGGATCAGCATCTCGCGGTCGCGGAACGGCAGGGTCTGCTTGCTGAGGATGTGGCCGGCGAATGGCGTCCAGCGCTTCACCAGCGCGGGGTGGTTGGCCAGCACCTTGAAGATGTTGAAGATCTGGCCGTTCATCGAGTTCTTCTCGACGATCTCGCGATCCGCGGCTTGCATGGTCGACAGGTCGCGCATGGCGACGCGCTGCTTGCGCTTGATCATCGGATTTTCCTCCTCGGGTGTTGCTTGCGCCAGCAAAGCACCGGCGACCGGGATCGCTCAAGACCGACCGAGCTTGGCGAACCGCTTGGTGAGACGGTCGCGCTTCAGTCGCGACAGCCGGTCGATCCAGAAGATGCCGTCGAGCTGGTCGATCTCGTGCTGCAGGCAGGTGGCGCGGAAGCCGTCGGCCTCCTCCACCTTCTCGGCACCGTCGAGGTCGCGGAAGCGCACCCGCACCCGCGCCGGCCGCTCGACCTCGTCGTTGACGCCGGGCATCGAGACGCTGCCCTCGGCGATGCGCGTCATCTCGGGCGAGGCCCACTCGACCACCGGATTGACGTAGGCGCGCACGTCGCCGCCCAGCTCGATCACCACCACGCGCCGCAGCACGCCGATATGCGGGCCGGTGATGCCGACGCCCGGCGCGGCGCGCATGGTGTCGAGCAGGTCGGCGGCCAGGGTCTTCAGCGCCTCGTCGAAGGCCGTCACCTCGACCGCTCTCTGCCGCAGCCGTGGATCAGGAAAGCGCACGATGGGATGGATCATGGGGCGAGCCGGCGCTTCCCATGATCACGCTGGATGCCACCACTTTCCGCCCAGCACGACGCCCGCCGACAGCAGGCGCTCCTCGCCCTTGAGGTACTCGCCGATGCAGTCGACGTAGTCGAAGCTGCCCCGCCGAAGCTCCAGGATGCTCGCTTCGCCGACGCCGCCGGGCTTCAGCGTACCGAGGTCGGGGCGGCGGATCGCGGCGGCGGGGCCGATGGTCGACAGCTTGATCACCGTGGCGAGGTCGACGCCGAGGCAAAGGAACTTCGACATCGTGGTCAGCAGGTCGTAGGCCGGGCCTTCGATCGAGACCGTATGCACGTCGCTGGAGATCGCGTCGGGCAGGAAGCCGGCGGCGAGCATGCCGCGCGTCGTCTTGAAGCCGAACGAGCCGCCGCCATGGCCGATGTCGAACAGCACGCCGCGTTCGCGCGCCGCCAGCACCTCCTCGCGCACCTTGCCGTCGCTGCGCACCGGCGCATTGGGGAACGGGCGGAAGCAGTGGGTGAGGATGTCGCCGCGGCGCAGGCGCGAGATCACGTCCAGGCGCGAGGGCGGCGGGTTGTCGAGATGCGCCATGACGGGCAGGCCGACGTCCTCGGCGACCTCGAGCGCCATGTCGAGCGGCATCACCCCGTTGTCGCCACCGGCCGATTTGCCGACGCGCACCTTGATGCCCAGCACCAGGTCGGCGTTCTCGCGTGCCACGCGGGCGCATTCACGCGGGTCGAGCAGGCGGATATCGGCCGCCTCGCCCACCATCACGCTCTTCGAGAACGCGAAAATGCCGGGGAAGGACAGGTTGAGATACGGCAGGATGCGCACCGGCGACGGCTTGATCACATGCGCGCGGAAACCGTGGAAATTGCCCGGCCCGGCGCTGCCGGCATCGATGAAGGTGGTGACGCCGCCCTCGCGTGCCAGCCACTCGGCGGCGACGCCCAGCGACGTGCCGCCCCAGTAGACATGGGTGTGCAGGTCGATCAGGCCGGGGCAGACGATCTTGCCGGCGACGCTGCGCGAGTCCGTGCCCGATAGATTGTCGCCGATCGCCGCGACCTTGCCGTCGGCGAAGGCGATATCGGTGACCTTGTCGATGCCTTGCGACGGGTCGATCACCCGCCCGCCCTTGAGAACCAGATCGTTCATGATCATCCCTTGGTTTCGCGCCGCCTCGTACCCGGCGCCGGTGGAGTTTCAGGCGGACCGGCGAAGCATTGCGCAATCGCCATCCAGGCTCGCGCCGCATCGCCGGTCACCCTGAGCTTGGTGTCGGCAACGTTGCGCGTCTGCGCCACGACTTGGCAGAACTCTTCGGCATCGCCCTCGACTGCGTTGTCGGCCGACGGCGCGTTCCACTCCCACACGGCGCCCGACGGCGCGTCGAGCCGTACGTACGGCGCGGGTCCCGGCGGCTTCTCTTTCCGGTTGGCAAATGTCCAGCCATAGGTTCGGACGCCGATCACGGCGATGTTCTGCAGCCGGTCCGAACGCGGGCGGATCATGCCGAGCATGTCGTAGATCGCCTGGCCGTGCGACCAGATCTCCATCTGCCGCGCCGTCGTGAACATGCGTACGCCCATGTCGGGCCCGGCCCATTTCAGCCGATCGTCGGGCGCCCGTGCGCCCAAGGTGTCGGCGAGCTTGCCCAGCATCGCGTACCAGCGCGCCAGCAGCGCGCGGCCCTCGAGATTGCCCAGCCGCTGCCGCTGCTCCTCGAGCCGCGTCATGCCGGTGTCGCGCTTGGCCTGGATATCGGCCCGCAGCGCGTAGAACGCCGCTTCGTCAGTGGCCGAGGCGTAGCCCATCAGGTCGCCCATGTGCAGGTGACCGACGATGTCGTTGATGGTCCAGCCCTTGAAACGCGTGGCGCGGCCCCAGTCGGATTCGTCGAGCGGCGCCAGCAGATGGTGCAGTTCGTCGGCTTCGGTCCGCAGATCGATGGCTTGCGTCAGCAATTCGGCTCCCTCCCGCGCGCAGCATGCATGGGTGCGTGCTTGTCCGCCACCGTCGAACAAGGGCACGATTGCGCTCAGGGAGGATCACACCATGCGCGTCGGATTCGTTGGACTGGGAATCATGGGAGCCAGCCTTGCAGCAAATGTGCAGAAGGCAGGCCACACACTGACCGTGCACGACGTGCGCCGCGATGCGGCCGCCAAGCACATCGCCAACGGTGCCACCTGGGCCGACTCGCCCAAGGCGGTCGCGGCGGCGTCCGATGTCGTGCTGACCTCCCTGCCGGGCCCGCCCGAGGTCGAGGCAGTGGCGCTGGGCGAGAACGGATTGCTGGCGGGCATCAAGGCCGGCGCGTCGTACTTCGACCTCTCGACCAACTCGCGCGCGACCGTGCGCAAGATCAACGCCGCCTTTGCCGCCAAAGGCGCGCACATGCTCGACGCGCCGGTCAGCGGCGGGCCCAAGGGCGCCTTCACCGGCAAGCTCGCGATCTGGGTCGGCGGCGAGAAGGCGATCTTCGAACGCGACCGTGCGGCGCTCGACGCCATGGGCGACCAGGTGCGCTATGTCGGCGCGATCGGCCAGGCCACTGTCGCCAAGCTGGTGCACAACTGCGCCGGCTACGCGCTCACCGTGGCGCTGGGCGAGGTCTTCACCATGGGCATCAAGGCCGGCGTCGATCCCGCCGACCTGTTCGAGGCGGTGCGCCAGGGCGCGCTGGGAAGGCGCCGCACCTTCGATGGCCTGCTCGACCAGTTCCTGTCCGGCACCTACGACCCGCCGGCCTTCCAATTGCGCCATGCGCACAAGGACGTGTCGCTGGCCACGCAGCTCGGCCGCGAGGTCGGCGTGCCGATGCGGCTCTCCAACCTGACCCTGGAGGAGATGACCGAGGCGCTGGGCCGCGGTTGGGCCCAGCTCGACTCGCGCAGCATCCTGAAGCTGCAGCAGGAGCGCGCCGGCGTCGACGCGACGGTCCCGCCCGATCGCCTGGCGCAGCTGCGCGGCAACGGGTGATCCATGGCCGATGCCCTG
>CAYNOF010001063.1:0-1311 GCA_964398335.1 uncultured Rhizobiaceae bacterium | reverse complement strand
TGTCGATTGCGGCCTGGCTATTTGTCATCGGCGCTGTCTTATTCTGCGGTGCGCTGCACCTGCTGGCGTTCGGCGCGCCGCGCTGGCTGGGCATGGTGGCGCCCGTCGGCGGCCTCGCGTTGATCGGCGGCTGGCTGGCCCTGGGGCTGGGCGGCTGGCTGGCCCGACGATCCGCCGATTGATCCACCAGCGTCGGGCCTGCGATGCTGCAGCCGACCGAGGTGGGGGAGCAGTCATGACCGATACGCCGATGTGCCCGACGGTGAGCGAGGCTCTCGCAGGCTTGCGCGGTGGCAGCCTGACGGCGCAGGGCGTGCTCGACGCCTGCTTCGCCCGCATCCATGCGCGCGAGGCGGTGGTCGGCGCCTGGGAGACGATCGACGAAGCGGCGGTCCGGCGCATCGCCGGATTGAACCTGGTCGGGTCGCTGGCCGGTCTGCCGGTGGGCGTGAAGGACATCATCGATACCGTCGACCTGCCGACGGGGTACGGCTCGAAGGCATTCGCCGGCCATCGCCCGACGGCTGACGCCGCCTGTGTCGCCGCGCTGCGTTATGCCGGCGCGGTGATCCTGGGCAAGACGGTGAGCACCGAGTTCGCCTCGATGCATCCCGGCAGGACGCGCAACCCGCACAACCCCAAGCACACGCCCGGCGGCTCCTCCAGCGGCTCGGCGGCGGCGGTGGCCGACGGCATGGTGCCGGTGGCGCTGGGCACGCAGACCGCCGGCTCGGTGATCCGCCCGGCCTCGTTCTGTGGCGTGGTCGCCTACAAGGGCTCCTATGGCTGGACGGACACCGCGGGTATCCATCCGCTGGCGCCGTCGTTCGACACGCTGGGCTTCTACGCGCGCACCGTGGCCGACATCGCGCCGGTGCGTGCCGCTCTCGCCGAGGGCGCGCGCGACCAGGCGATGGCGCGCAAGCCGATGATCGGCCTGTGCCGCACGCCGCAATGGGATCAGGCCGGGCCGGGCACCCGGCGCGTCGTCGAAGCCGCGTTCGAGAAGCTGCGCGCCGCCGGCGCCACGACCTTCGAGGTCGTCTGCCCGCCGTCGTGGAACGATCTGGTGGAGACGCATCGCCGCTTCATGCTGCGCGAGATGCCGGCGGTGTTCGAGACGATCATCGCCCAACACGGCGCGCAGATCAGCCAGGGCTTCAAGGACCAGGTCGCCGAGGGCGTCTCGATCAGTGCCAACGACGCCGCCGTGCTCGCGCAGGCGATCGCCGATCGGCGCGGCGACTTCGCGCGCATGATCGGCCGCGGCGAGATCTGGCTGGCCCCGGCGGCGCCCGACGAGGCGCCCAA
>CAYNOF010001062.1:0-1246 GCA_964398335.1 uncultured Rhizobiaceae bacterium | reverse complement strand
CGCCGATCAGCAGCGCGCCCAGCGCCGCAATCGACATCAGGGTCTCGATGCTGAAGGGCGAGCCCTGGCGCGCCAGGATGGCGGCGCGCTGCACGAAGGGCAGCATGCCGAGCACGACGGCGACGCCGTAGGCCCAGCGCTCGGGCACGCCCAGCAGGGTCGCGCCGTAGCCCAGCGCGACCAAAAGTGCGATGCTGCCGACGATCAGCGCCTTGGGCGTGCGCCACAGTGGCGGTTCGTCGGCGACGGACAGCGGACTGGCCGGGGCTGCGCCGTCGACGCGATGCGGCACGAAGCCCAGCGCCCGCACCGTCGCCTCGACCTCGCCCAGCGACGCCTCGCCTTCCGCCGCCACGCGCAGCGAGGAGGCGCCATAGTTGACGGCGGCCTTGGCCACGCCGGGCTTGCGCCGGAGCGCCGTCTCGATCTTTCAGGCGCACGAGGGGCAATCCATGCCCTCGATGCGGTAGCGGTATTCCTGGGTGATCGCGGTGTCTGGCATCTCGCCTTCCTTTCACCCACCTGGTATGAGACCTCCAGCAACTGTAGCTTCAAGAGGCAGAAATGGCCGCCGAGCGCGAGTCCCCCTCCTCGATCGGCACCCTGGCACGGCGCACCGGCTGCAAGGTGCAGACCATCCGCTATTACGAGCAGATCGGGCTGATGCCGCCGGCGGCGCGCAGCGTCGGCAACCAGCGCTTCTACAGCGACAAGCACGCCCAGCGACTGGCCTTCATCCGCCATGCGCGCGAGCTGGGCTTCCCGCTCGACGCGGTGCGCACGCTTCTCGACATCAGCGACAATCCCGAGTGCTCCTGCGAGGCCGCCGACGAGATCGCGCGCGCCCAGCTGCGCGAGGTCGACAGCCGCATCGAGCGCCTGGAGGCGCTGCGCGCCGAGCTGCAACGCATGCTGCGCCAGTGCCGCCGCAACAAGGTCGCCGACTGCCGGGTGATCGAGGCGCTGGCCGACCACAGCCACGCGCATTGCCTGTCGCACGACCACGGTGATCCATCGCCGCCCGCCGCCGGACGACGCCGCGCCGCGACAGGCGCCCGGCGTAGAAGTGCGCGCTAGCTGCTTCGGCGTCTCGGGCTTTCTGCGGTTCCGGCCGGGTTGGTGGAGCTGAGGGGAATCGAACCCCTGACCTCCTCATTGCGAACGAGGCGCTCTCCCAACTGAGCTACAGCCCCGGTCCACGCGAGCGCCGGGGATGTCGCGCAACCGCGCGCGCAAGTCAAGGCAT
>CAYNOF010001061.1:0-6873 GCA_964398335.1 uncultured Rhizobiaceae bacterium | reverse complement strand
CAGGCGCGCGGCGTTCATCATCACGAACATGGCGTTGAGGCCCTTGTTGGCCTCGCCCACCATCCAGCCGCGCGCGCCGTCGAGATTCATCACGCAGGTCGACGAGGCCTTGATGCCCATCTTGTGCTCGATGGCGCCGCAGCGGATGCCGTTGCGCTCGCCGGCCTTGCCATCGGGCGTCGGCAGGAATTTCGGCACGACGAACAG
Organism: uncultured Rhizobiaceae bacterium; assembly: GCA_964398335.1. GTDB lineage: Bacteria > Pseudomonadota > Alphaproteobacteria > Reyranellales > Reyranellaceae > JAFAZJ01. Next base: position 6,666 of record CAYNOF010001061.1, on the reverse strand, counting down.
GCTGATGCCCTTGGTGCCGCCGGGTGCATCCGGCAGGCGCGCCAGCACGAGGTGGATGATGTTCTCGGTGAGATCGTGCTCGCCGGCGCTGATGAAGATCTTGGTGCCGGTGATGTCGAAGCTGCCGTCGGAGCGCGGCTCGGCCTTGGTGCGCAGCATGCCGAGATCGGTCCCGCAATGCGGATCGGTCAGGCACATCGTGCCCGACCACACGCCCTCGCCCAGCTTGGGCAGGTAGGTCTGCTTGATGGTGTCGTTGGCGTGCACGTGCAGCGCCTCGTAGGCACCGTGCGACAGGCCGGGATACATGCCGAACGACAGGTTCGACGAGGTGATCATCTCCTGCATCACGAAGCCGACCGTCGCCGGCAGGCCCTGGCCGCCGTACTGCGGGTCGGTCGTGACATTGGTCCAGCCGCCGTCGACGAACTGCTTGTAGGCCTCCTTGAAGCCCTTGGGCGTGCGCACCACGCCGTTCTCGTAGTGGCAGCCTTCCTCGTCGCCGCTGCGGTTGAGCGGGAACAGCACGTTCTCGCACAGCTTGGCGCCCTCCTCGAGGATCGCGTCGATCAGGTCGGGCGTGACCTCGCCATAGCCGGGCAACGACGTGACCCTGGACACGTCGATCACCTCGTTGAGCACGAAGCGCATGTCCTTCAGCGGTACCTTGTAGGTCGCCATGGCGTCTCTCCCCTGAACAGGCTTGGCTTCAGTCTACTCCGATTCCGGATCGGTGCCCTTGTCGCGCAGCATCTGCGCGGCGTGGCCCTCGACCTCGCGGAACTCGGCGATCTGGGTGCGCAGGTCGCGCAATTTGGCTTCCAGCTCCGCGACATGCTCGCGGCTCTTGCGCACGATGGCGCGCAGCTGCTGCACGCCGGAGCGGTCGGCGTGATAGAGATCCATCAGTTCCTTGATCTCGGCCAGGCTGAAGCCCAGCCGCTTGCCGCGCAGGATCCAGCCCAGGCGCCAGCGATCGCCCTGGCTGTAGATGCGCGACATGCCCGCGCGCGTCGGAAACAGCAGGCCCTCGTCCTCGTAGAAGCGGATGGCGCGCGGCGTGACGTTGTATTCCCGCGCCAGCTCGGCGATGGTCCAGGTCTGGGCGGACGGCGTCTTGCTTGCCGGACGCGGCGCGTCCACGGTCGGCGTCGATGTCATGGCCGCGACGGTATATAACGTTTACGTAAACGTCAACGAGACCTTACGTAAACGTCAAGACATTGCCCCAGTCCGTCACCATATCGGCAGGATGTCGACCGCCTCGATGCCCGAACCGCCGCGCAGCACTCCCTTGCGCAAGCTCGCCATCATTCTCCTGATCGTCGCCTGCCTCGCGCTGGCGACCTTGGGCGGCCTGCTGCCGATCATCCCCGGCTGGCTGTTCCTCGTGCCGGCGCTTTACCTGCTGGCGACGGAGTTCGAGTCCGGGCGGCGCTGGATCAAGGCGGGACGCCGCCGCTGGCCGTGGCTGTCGCGCCAGATCAAGGCCGCCTGCGAGAGCCGCCGGGCGCCGCGCTTCGCCAGGACGCTCGACGATCTGACCGATCCGCAGAAGTGACGCATCCGCTGCCCCGCGGCGTGCGTATCGCCGGCAACAAGGGGGCGCACCATGAGCGAGAGACTGGTCGTCGACTACGAGGGCCGCATCGCGCGGCCGCCGGCAGAGGTCGGCGCGCAATTCGGCGACATGCGCCATCATGCCGCCCATACGGTGCACAAGGGCATCGTCTTCACCGTCCACGCCGATGACGGCACGACCTGCAGGTTCCGCCAGGCCGTGCGCCTGCTGGGCATGATGCAGGTCGACGAGGTGGTGCTGACGCGCCATGCCGACGGCAGCCTGACGAGCGACGTCGTCTCCGGCACCAATGCCGGCACGCGCTTCACCCAGCGCTTCGAGGGCGACGGCAAGGGCGGCACCATCGTGCATTTCCGCGCCGACCTGCCGGTGAGCGGCATCAAGAAGCTGCTCAAGCCGCTGTTCCGCCGCGCCGTCTACGGCACCATCGACAAGGCCTTCGCCGAGGACGTCGTCGATCTCGAGCAGAAGGGCTATCCGCGCCGGGCGAACTGACTTGCCCGCGCTCCCGTCGCGGATCACCATCGCGGCAACGAGAGAGAACGGGAGCGCGTGCGATGGCCGACAACGAGTACGACTACATCATCGTCGGCGCCGGCTCGGCCGGCAGCACGCTCGCCTACCGCCTGGGCGAGGACACCAAGGTGAAGATCCTCGTGCTCGAGGCCGGCAAGCCCGACAACCACATGTTCATCCACATGCCGGCGGGCGTGGTGAACCTCGCCGGCAGCGGCCAGTTCAACTGGGGCTACCAGACCGAGCCGCAGGCCCATTGCAACAACCGGCGCATGTACTGGCCGCGCGGCAAGACGCTGGGCGGCTCCTCGTCGATCAACGCCATGCTCTACGTCCGCGGCCACGCCTGGGATTACGACCACTGGCGCCAGCTCGGCAACGCCGGCTGGAGCTACGCCGACGTGCTGCCCTATTTCAAGCGGGCGCAGAACAACGAGCGCGGCGCCAGCGAGTTCCACGGCAGCGGCGGGCCGCTCAACGTCGCCGACCAGCGTTCGCCGGCCAGGATCAACGACGCCTTCCTCGCCGCCTGCGAGCAGGCCGGCCACAAGCGCGTCACCGACTTCAACGGCGCGGAGCAGGATGGCGTCGGCTACTACCAGGTGACGCAGAAGGGCGGCAAACGCTTCAGCACAGCGGTCGGCTACCTGCGGCCGGCGATGGCGCGCGGCAACGTCACCGTGCAGACCGAGGCGATGACGCAGAAGGTGCTGTTCGAGAACGGCAAGGCCGTCGGCGTCGCCTACCACCACGACAAGATCGACAAGGCCGCGTACGCCAGCCGCGAGGTGATCCTGTGCGGCGGCGCGATCAACTCGCCGCAGACCCTGATGCTGTCCGGTGTCGGCCCGGCCGATCACCTGCGCAGTCATCGCATCGACGTCGTCGCCGACGTGCCCGGCGTCGGCGGCAACCTGCAGGACCATATCGACGCGGCCACGCTCTACCACTGCAAGACGCGCGACACCTACGACACCGCCAACGAGCTGGTGACGCTCGCGAAGTACCTGTTCGCCAAGACCGGCCCCGGCACCTCGTGCATCGCCGAGACCGGCGGCTTCCTGCGCACGGCCGACGGCCTGGCGGCGCCCGACATCCAGCTCCACTTCATCCCGGCCTTCGTGATCGACCACGGCAAGACCAAGATGAAGACCAACGGCATGACCCTGCACATGTGCCTGCTGCGCCCCGAGAGCCGCGGCACGATCCGGCTGAAGAGCCCCGACCCGCTCGACCATCCCGCGATCGACGCCAACTACCTCGCCGAGCAGCGCGACATCGACGTGCTGATCAAGGGCACGCGGATGGCGCGCGAGGTCTTCGCGCAGAAGGCCATGGAGCCCTATCGCGGCGAGGAGATGGAGCCCAGCGCCTCGCGCAGGAGCGACGCCGAGATCACCGACTGGATCCGTGCGCGCTGCGAGACGATCTATCACCCCGTGGGCACCTGCAAGATGGGCCCCGACAGCGACCCGATGGCGGTGGTCGACAGCGAGCTGCGGGTGCGCGGCGTGAAGGGCCTGCGCGTGGTCGACGCCTCGGTGATGCCCACCCTGATCGGCGGCAACACCAACGCGCCCACCATCATGATCGCCGAGCGCGTCTCGGACATGATGCGGAAGGCCGCGTGATGGCGCGGAGCAAGACCACGCCCGAGGGCCTGCGCGCGGCTTCGATCGTCATGGTGATCGGCGCGTTGATGATCGGCATCGTCGTGCCGGCGGTGCTCACGATCCTGGAGATCAAGACCATCGAGGTCGCGCCCGGCATCGACCTGATGCTGATCGTGCTGCCGCTGGTCGGCATCACCGACTTGGTCCTGGCGGCCTTCTGCCGGCGCCGCGCCAAGGCGATGGAGGGTAATGGCGGCGGCCCGGTCGTCGGCTAGGATTCGCCGAGCCGGATATTCGCCAGCCGCTCGACCTCGTTGATCAGGCTGGCGAGCTCGGGCTCGCTGCCCCACATGTCGAATTCGCGCGTGGCGATCAGGCCCATGGAGAACGGGCCGGGCCGCTCTTCGCGCGGCTCGCCCAGCGCGAAGGCGCGGCACCAGCGCAACTGCCGCGCGATGCTCTGCGCCGGCGCCCAGCCCGCGTCGGCCATCGGCGCGATCTGCGCCAGCGCTTGGTCGATCTTGGCCAGGAAGTCGGCGTCGCCGCCGCCAGGCTTGGGCAGGTTCGGGAAGTTCCGCGCGTGCTCCTCCCGATAGGCGCGCATCGCCGCCTCGTGATCATAGGGCTCGGCCGCGCGCAGGCCCATGCCGACATCCAGCGCCGCTTTCAGGATGCGCTTGGCGCTGTCGGCATCGGCTGTCCGCTCGGATGCCCGGCGCAGCATCGCCGAGACCCCCGGCCACACCTGGGGAGACAGGATATTGAGGAGCGTATCGAAGGTCTGCAGCTGGCTCTCCAGATCGGCGCCGCTGAACTGCGGCAGCACCTCCGCCAGCGACTGCAGCACGGGCGGAATTTCGGTCTGCCCCAGGGCGATGCGATCGGACGGCTTGTCGGCCATGGCCGAGCCTATCATAGTCCCGCCATGCGCATCGCCCTCGCCCTCCTCGCCGCGCTCGTCCTCCTCACGGGCTGCTACGACACCAGACAACGCGTGCTGCAACGCGGGCAGGACGTCGGCATCGCCGCCGGCAACTGGCGCTGCCAGAACGCCAACGACAAGGATGGCGGTTCGGTCGCGCTGTCGGGACCGAACCAGGCCTCGCCCGGCGACTACGTCTACCGCGCCATCGTCGACAAGAGCGGCTACGCGCTGCGCATGGAGAAGTCGGGCGACCTGATCATCGTCGAGGCCGACGAATCCGGCGGCCAGATCTCGCACGTCTTCCTGCGCCGCGAAGCCGATGGCAGCTATTCGATGCTGGTGCCCGACAACCGGCCGCTGCTCGAGGCGCTGGCCAAGAAGACGGGCGTCGAGCTCAACTTCGACCGGCTGGGTCCGCCCAAGCCGAACGGCCCGCCGGACAAGATCCTCGCCTTCCTGCGCGCCCATACCGGGCCGGAGCTGAAGAAGACCTCGACCTGCCGCAAGGCGGCCTAGAGATCGCGCAGCGCCTTCTTCAGCGCCGCGATCGCGCCCTCGTCGCGGCGATAGAACGTCCATTGCTTGATGCGCCTGCCGCGCAGCAGGCCGGCCTGCACCAGGATCTTCAGATGCTCGCTGGCGGTCGGCTGGCTCACCCCCAGCTTCTCGGCGATCAGCAGGCCGCAGACGCCATCCTTCACCAGGTCGCCGTCGACCTGCGGCCGGAAATGCGCGCGTGGATCGCGCAGCCAGTCGAGGATCGCCAGCCGCCGCTCGCTGGCGAGCGCCCGCAGCGCCGCACGGGGATTGTCAGGCGAAGGCATATTGCCAATTAGCCAAGTCCCTAATTATAGTCAAGGTCATGCCCCACACCATCGACCGCGCGGCCATCGCCGCGAACTACCCGCGTATCGCACCCTATGTCCGGCGCACCCCCGTGATGTCGGTCGCCGGCAGCGATTTCGGCCTGCCGCTGCCCAGCCTGCAGCTCAAGCTCGAGCTCCTGCAGCACAGCGGCTCGTTCAAGCCGCGCGGCGCCTTCACCAACCTGCTGACGCGCGACGTGCCCAAGGCGGGCGTGGTCGCCGCGTCGGGCGGCAATCACGGCGCCGCCGTCGCCTATGCCGCGATGGTGCTGAAGGTGCCGGCCAAGATCTACGTGCCGAGCATCGCCGCGCCGATGAAGATCGCGCGCATCCGCGGCTATGGCGCCGACCTCGTGGTCGGCGGCGAGCGCTACGCCGATGCGCTGGCGGCGTCGGAGGAATGGCTGGCGCAAAGCGGCGCCATGGCGATCCACGCCTACGACCAGCCCGAGACATTGATCGGCCAGGGCAGCGTCGGGCTGGAGCTGGAGGAACAGGCGCCCGGCATCGACACGCTGCTGGTCGCGGTCGGCGGCGGCGGGCTGATCGGCGGCATCGCCGCGTGGTTCGCCGGCAGGGTGAAGGTGGTGGCCGTCGAGCCCGAGGCGGCGCCGACGCTCAACATGGCGCTGAAGGCCGGCAAGCCGGTCGATGCGCCGGCGGGCGGCGTGGCGGCCGATTCGCTGGCGCCCAGGCAGATCGGCGGACTGATGTTTCCCATCGCGCAGCAGCACGTCGCGCAATCGGTGCTGGTGACGGACGAGGCGATCCTCTCGGCACAGAAAATGTTATGGGAAAAGCTGCGGCTGGTCGCCGAACCCGGCGGCGCGGCAGCGATGGCGGCGCTGACATCCGGCCGCTATGTTCCGGCATCTGGCGAGAAAGTGGCGGTGCTGGTCTGCGGCAGCAATCCGACCAGCACGGATTTCGTCACGGGCTGAGATCGATCAGTTTTCCTTATCGACAGCGCGATAATGCTCCTTTGACCCCGGCCGGGCCCGCGCCCACTTTCGGCTCAACCAGTTCAACCGGGAGCCGCGCCATGGACGCCCTGACCGTCACCGCCCACTCGACCGAAGTCGTCGCACCGATCAACTACATCGTGCCGACGGGCGAGAAGCCGTACAGCTACACATATGAACCGCCGCCGGGCAGGCCGTGGCG
>CAYNOF010001060.1:0-2193 GCA_964398335.1 uncultured Rhizobiaceae bacterium | reverse complement strand
GCAGCCGGCGCGCTTGAAGGACGACAGCGTCTCCATCAGCACCTTCTCCCACACCAGCCAGCCGCGATCGGCGGCGCCGCGCAGCATCGCGTATTCGCCGCTCACCTGGTAGGCGTAGGTCGGCACGCCGAAGGCGTCCTTCACGCGGCGCACGATGTCGAGATAGGGCAGGCCGGGCTTGACCATCACCATGTCGGCACCCTCGGCGATGTCCATGCCGACCTCGCGCAGCGCCTCGTCGGAATTCGCCGGGTCCATCTGGTAGGTCTTCGTGTCGCCCTTCAGCGCGCCCGAGCTGCCGATGGCGTCGCGGAACGGGTTGTAGAACGCCGAGGCGTATTTCGCCGCATAGGACATGATCTGCACGTCCTTGTAGCCGGCATCATCCATCGCCTTGCGGAAGGCGCCGATGCGGCCGTCCATCATGTCCGACGGCGCCTGCACGTCGCAGCCGGCTTCGCTCTGCACCAGGGCCTGCTTGATCATCACCTCGACGGATTCGTCGTTGAGGATCACGCCATCCTTGACGATGCCGTCATGGCCATCGCTGTTGAACGGATCGAGTGCCACGTCGCAGACGATGCCGATGTCGGGCACGGCCTTCTTGGCGGCGCGGATGGCGCGGCAGACGAGGCCCTTGGGATTGTAGGCCTCGCGCGCGTCGGGCGTCTTCGCCGCCGGATCGACCTCGGGGAAGATCGCGATCGCCGGGATACCGAGATCGCGCGCCGCGCGCACCGCCTCGACGAAGAGATCCACCGACAGGCGATCGACGCCCGGCATCGAGGCGACCGGCGTGCGCGCATTGCTGCCTTCCTGCACGAACACCGGCCAGATCAGGTCGTCGACGCTGAGCCTGGTCTCGGCCACGAGTCGGCGCGACCAGTCGGCGCGGCGGTTGCGGCGCATGCGCGTGGTCGGGAACGAGCCCAGGGTGGTGTAGCGCTGCGGCATGGATTATCTCTCCCTTCGCCGAGCTTATAGGACAGGTGTCGGCGCGCTGTAAGCTGCCGAGTGCCGCAGGGAGAACGTGGAATGGTCCGGCTGGTCGTGGTGTTGCTGATCGGGCTGCTCTCGATGCTCCCCGCATCGGCACAGGACCGACTGGCCGGGCGCTGGCAGGGCACCTACTACTGTGCGCAGGGCCTCACCGGCGTGACGCTCACCATCCGCGGCGACGACGAGCACGCCGAGGCGTTGTTCCATTTCTATCCGGTGCCGGAGAACCCCAACGTCCCGGTGGGCTGCTACACCATGGTCGGCAACGTCGACACGGCGACAGGGGCGATCAACCTGGAGAGCGACGAGAGTCACTGGATCCTGCAGCCCGACGGCTACGTCACGGTGAATTTCCGCGGCCGCTTCGCCGGCGGTCGCCATCGCATCGTCGGTCGTGTCGAGGGACCGGGCTGCTCGACCTTCACCATGCGCCGCGTCGAGCAGGCGCCGCCGGCGCCGAAGGAGTGCTTCCTCGAGCTGCCGACCGTCAGCCTGCCCTGATCCGGCGGCGGTAATAGGCGTTGGGCCGCGCGCCCTCGCTCATGTAGACCCAGAAGCCTGTCGTGAGGACCACGTCGCCGACGATGCTCAGGATGGTCGGCAGGATCGATTGCAGGATCGTGCTGGGGCCGGCGCTGTAGCGGGCGGTGAGCAGGATCTGCCCGGCGATGCCGACCACCAGGCGCAGGCCGACCCAGAGGGCCAGCCCCGTCGCGGCGAGGCCCGGCGTCGCCGGCGCGCGCACGAAGGTCATGATCGTGAACACCAGCGCCCAGAGCACGAGGTAGAGCGTCGGCACGGTGTAGAGCAGGCCGACGCCGGTCGGTCCCCGGAACATGGACTCGAACATGCCGCTCAGCGGCCCGCCGGCCAGGGCGGAGGGCAGGGCGAGCATCGCAAACACCAGGAAGAGCACCGCCGCCAGCGCCAGGGTCGCGGTGCAGACCACGATCAGCAGCAGCGAACCCTGCAGCTGCGCCTCCGGTCGGCCGACCATTTCCTCCAATGTCATCGCACGCCACGTCATCGCAATCTCCTGGCAATCTGTGGCCTGCAGAATAGCCCGTTGCCGCTTCGTTGACAGGCCGGGGTCGGCGGCTATGGTGGCCGCCCATGGATTTCACCCTCGCCGAAGACCAGCTTGCGTTCCAGAAGCTCGCGCGTGACTTCGCCCGCGACCGCATGCTGCCGCAT
>CAYNOF010001059.1:0-1425 GCA_964398335.1 uncultured Rhizobiaceae bacterium | reverse complement strand
GGAGACAGGAACTCGACGGGCGGGATGATCGCAAAGCCGTTGGGCGGCAATGTGGCGATTGACCCGGACCGGCGCTTTGGGTACGTCGCGCCACCGTCTTCCAACCCCGGACCTCCGCCAGCCATGGGTTTCAACTGTGGGATCGTCGGCCTGCCCAATGTCGGCAAGTCGACGCTGTTCAATGCGCTGACCGCGACCCAGGCGGCGCAGGCCGCGAACTATCCGTTCTGCACCATCGAGCCGAATATCGGCCGGGTCTCGGTGCCTGACGAGCGGCTGGAAAAGCTCGCCGAGGTCGCCAAGTCGGCCAAGATCGGGCCGACGCAGCTGGAGTTCGTCGACATCGCCGGGCTGGTGAAGGGCGCCAGCAAGGGCGAGGGGCTGGGCAACCAGTTCCTCGGCAACATCCGCGAGGTCGACGCCATCGCCCAGGTGCTGCGCTGCTTCGAGGACGGCGATGTCAACCATGTCGCGGGCAGCGTCGATCCCGTGCGCGACGCCGAGATCGTCGAGACCGAGTTGATGCTGGCCGACCTCGACAGCCTCGAGAAGCGCCTGCCCAATTTGCAGAAGAAGGCCAAGAGCGGCGACACGGCGGCCGGCGTCGAGGCCGGCATCTTGGAGCGCATCGTGGCGGCGGTGCGCGACGGCAAGCCGGCGCGCACCGTCTCGTTCTCGAACGAGGAGCAGCCGACGGTCAGGCGCATGCAGCTGCTGACGGCGAAGCCGCAGATGTACGTGCTCAACGTCGAGGAAGGCTCGGCCGCGAGCGGCAACGCGAACAGCGAGAAGGCGATCGCCTACGCCAAGTCGGTGGGCGCGCCCTACGTCATCATCTCGGCGGCGATCGAGGCCGAGGTGGCGCAGTTGCCGGCCGGGGAGCAGCGCGACTTCCTCGAATCGCTCGGCCTGCACGACACCGGGCTCAACCGCGTGATCGGCGCCGGCTACAGCCTGCTCGACCTGGTGACCTTCTTCACCATCGGGCCGAAGGAGGCGCATGCCTGGACCGTGCGGCGCGGCAGCAAGGCGCCGCAGGCGGCGGGCGCGATCCACACCGATTTCGAGAAGGGCTTCATCCGCGCCGAGACCATCTCCTACGCCGACTTCATCGCCTCGGGCGGCGAGCAGGGCGCCAAGGACGCGGGCAAGATGCGCCTGGAGGGCAAGGACTACGTCGTCGTCGACGGCGACATCTTCCACTTCCGCTTCAACGTCTAGGAGCCGATCGGTCCGCCGTCCTTCCGGGTGATCGCGATCACCGAGGGACGCGGCGGAATGCCGTCCTTGAAATCCGGCCAGCGCGTCGAGGGCGCCTCGAAGGTCGAGCCCGGATCCTCGCCGGGATGCTGGATGGCGAGGAACAGCGTGCGGTCGTCGGGCGTCAGCCGCGGGCCGCAGACCTCCGCGCCGGTCGGCGCCTGG
>CAYNOF010001058.1:0-1067 GCA_964398335.1 uncultured Rhizobiaceae bacterium | reverse complement strand
GCGATTGTAAAGCGTGAGTCCGGCAAAATTCTGGGAACGGGGCCATTTGTGGTCACGCAATGGCAAGCGGGCAAGAATCTTACGCTGACCGCTCGCGACGACTATTGGGGCGGGCGGCCTTTTGTCGATAGCATCGAGGTCGAGTTGGGAAAAAGCTTCCGCGAGCAGCGCATGGCGCTCGACCTGAAAAAATCACAGCTCATCGAGCTGGCCCCGGAGCAGACACGGCAGGTGAGCGACGATCATCCCGTGGAAGCCTCGGCGCCGGTGGAACTGGTGGCGCTGCTGTTTCGCCGCGATCCGCAGTCGCCGGTCGAGGCGCAGCTGCGCCACGCGCTCGCACTCAGCATTGATCGCAACACCATCAACCGCGTGCTGCTGCAGGAGGCCGGCGAGCCCTCCGGCTCACTGCTCCCCAACTGGATGACCGGGTATGGCTTCCTCTTTCCCGCGGACGCCGATGTGGCGCGCGCCCGCCAGCTGCGCAGTGAAGTGCTGCAACCCATCTCCTGGACTCTCGGCTATGACGCCAACGATCCACTGACTCGCATTCTGGCCGAGCGCATCACCCTCAATGCCCGCGATGCCGGACTCAGCATGCAACTGAGCAACGCGCCGGCCGTGGACCTCCGAGTGGTGCGCGTGCCTCTCGAGTCACTCGATGCCCACACCGCTCTGGCGCGTGTTTCCGCAGCGCTGGGCCTCAGCGTGAAGACTTCCGGAGACAGCCCCGAAGACCTCTACCGGGCGGAGAGTGCAGTGCTGCAATCCTGGCGCGTGGTCCCGCTGCTCCACTTGCGCGTGGCCTACGGCCTGGGCGCTTCGGTCAGGAATTGGAATGGCAAACCAGACGGCAGCTGGGACATTCCCGACCTCTGGCTGGGGGCGGACAAACCATGAGCTTCCGCCGCCGGCTTCTCTCCGTGTTCGCGCTGACCGTTCTGTTGTCGGTGGCGGCGGTGGCGCTGATTGTCTCCTGGGCCACGCGCCGCGCCTTTTCCCGCGCCAATGAGCAACGCACTACCGCGCTGGCAGCACAGTTTCGCCATGAATTCTCGCGGCGAGGC
>CAYNOF010001057.1:0-2144 GCA_964398335.1 uncultured Rhizobiaceae bacterium | reverse complement strand
TGACGATCCCGCGCGGCCAGACGGCGCTCGCCGCCGGCCACGCCGCGCCCGACGCCACGGAACTGAAGGTCACGGCGACGCGCGGCGAGACCGAGTACGGCATCTGCTCGACCACCTTCCTCGAGCAGGCCTTCCGCACGGATTCCTACACCCTCGCCGTCACCTTCAACGCCGACGGCTCGTGGAGCTACGTCTCCGACACGATCCTGATGGTGAAGGGGGGCAGCGAGCCGTTCGTCCACCGCGACCGCAACACGCTGACCAAGGTCGCGGAGCCCGACCTCAATCCGTGGCTGCGCATCATCCGCGGCAAGAAATCGGACTCTAGATGATCCTGCGCGCCCTGAAGTCGGCGATCTGGTCCTTGGTGTAGCCGACCTCGAGCAGCGCCGGCTCGTTGTGCTCGCCAAGCTCCGGCGCGATGCCGGGCTTGGCCGGCGTCTCGGAGAACTGCCAGGGCGTGCCGTGCACCTTCAGGCTCTTGCCGAGCTTGGGGTATTCGACATGCGTGACATAGCCGTTGGCGATCACGTCGGGGTCGTTCGACGCTTCGAGCAGGGTGTTGATCGGCGCCGAGACGATGTCGGCGTCGCGCAGGCGCTTCACCCACTCGTCGCGCGAGCCGGTGGCGAACAAGGTGTCGAGCAGCGCCAGCAGCTCGGTGCGCCTGGCGTCGTTGTCGATGATCACGCCGAGGTTCTCGAAGCCGGCCGCCTTGATGCGCTCGTGGAAGCCCAGGCCCTTCATCGCGTCGGCCCAGTTCTCCGGCCCGGTGAGCTGGAAGACCAGCGGCTTGCCGTCCTTGTCGTTGAACGAGGCGCTGATCCCGGGACGCGCCGGCGTGCCGGTGATGCGCGCCTGGCCGGTGACCGGGTTCTGGTTGCGCCACATCGTCGTGGTGAAGGTCCAGCCCATCAGCCGGATCACCGCGCCCAGGAGCGACAGCTCGATCTTCTGCCCCTGCCCCGTGGCGCGCGCATGCGTCAGCGCCGCGAGCGCGCCGCCGAAGGCCAGCATGGCGCAGCTCTCGTCGGCCACCGAGGCGATGCCGGTACGCATCGGCAGGCCGGGCATCGAATAGGCCTCGGCGATGCCGCCCAGGGCCTGCGCCATCGAATCGGTGCCGGGCAGATGGCCGTTGGGCCCCTTGGTGCCGTAGCCGGAGATCGAGACATAGACCAGCCTGGGATTGATCTTGCGCAGTTCCTCGTAGCCGAAGCCGTTGCGCTCGGCGGCGCTGGGCCGGAAGTTCTGGCCGAAGATGTCGGCCTGCGCGACCAGCCTGTGCAGGATGGCGCGGCCCTCCGGCTCCTTCAGGTTGAGCGTGACGCTTTTGACGCCGCGGTTGTTGGTCTCGAAGAAGGTGCTGGCCATGCCCGGCAGCACGGTCATGCGCCGCGAGCCGTCGCCGCCGTCGGGCGTCTCGATCTTGATCACGTCGGCGCCGAGGTCGGCCATCAGCATGTAGGGCACGGTGCCGGCCTGCGCCGTCGAGCACGACACGACCTTGACGCCCTGCAACGGACCATGCGGCATGGAACTACTCCCCCGATCAATCGAACAAATGACAGGCTACAGCATGACCCGGCGTGACGTCGCGCAGCGCCGGTTCCTCCTGCGAGCAGCGCGGCATGACATAGGGACAGCGCGTGTGGAAGCGGCAGCCCGATGGCGGATTGAGCGGCGACGGCACCTCGCCCTTGAGCTCGATCTCCTCGTCCTGCTGGTCGGGCCGCGCCATCAGCACGGCCGAGAACAGCGCCTTGGTATAGGGATGGCGCACGTCGTCGAACAGCGCCTCGGTCGGCGCCTTCTCGACGATCTTGCCCAGATACATCACCACCGTGTGGTCCGACATGTGCCGCACGGTCGCCAGGTCGTGCGCCACCAGCAGGTAGGCGACATTGCCCGCGGCCTGGATGTCCTTCAGCAAATTCATCATCTGCGCGCGGATCGACACGTCGAGCGCCGAGACCGGCTCGTCGAGCACGATCAGCCGGGGCGAGGACGCCAGCGCCGCCGCCAGCGCGATGCGCTGGCGCTGCCCGCCGGAGAACTCGTGCGGATATTGCTGCGCCTGGTCCGGCCTGAGCCCGACCTGCTTCAGCAGCTCCGCCACCCGCGCGGCGATCTTCTCCTGGTCG
>CAYNOF010001056.1:0-3385 GCA_964398335.1 uncultured Rhizobiaceae bacterium | reverse complement strand
AGGCGCGTGATGCGCACGGCCTACGAGATCGACAAGCTGCAGCGCAGCTACTTCGTGCTCGACGATTTCCACCAGCTCTTCGACGCGACGCAGGTTGACTTCCCCGCGCTCTACGCCGAGCTCGCACGCCTGCCCGAGTTGCCCAACGGTCCCTCCTCGCCGACCGCTCACGCCGCGTAGACGGTGGCGACGCCACCGTCGCATAGTGTGGTGGCGCATGCTCTCCATCATCGTTCCGACGCTCAACGAGGCCGGCGGTATCGTTGCAGCACTGATACGACTTGCGCCGCTGCGGCGGCGCGGGGCCAAGGTGATCGTCGCCGACGGCGGCAGCGACGATGGCACAGTCGAATTGGCCCAGCCATTTGCCGACGCGATCGTCGTTGCGCCGCGGGGCCGCGCCAGCCAAATGAACGCCGGCGCCGCTGTCGCGTCCGGCGATGTCCTGCTGTTCCTGCACGCCGACACGATCCTGCCCGACGGCGTGGACGCCCTGATCCCCGCCGATCGCGCCTGGGGCCGCTTCGATGTGCGCATCGATGGACGCCATCCGCTGCTGTGGCTCGTCGCGAAGATGATGAATCTTCGCTCGCGGCTGACCGGCGTGTGCACGGGCGATCAGGCGATCTTCGTGCGGCGTGCCCTCTTCGCCGAGATCGGCGGCTATCGCGATATTCCCCTGATGGAGGACATCGCGCTGTCAAAGGCACTGCGCCGGCGCGCGCCGCCGGTGTGCCTGCCCCAGCACGTCACCACGTCGGGCCGTCGCTGGGAAGCGCGCGGCGTGATGCGCACCATCCTGCTGATGTGGCGCTTGCGCTTCGACTACTGGCGCGGCGTCGATCCGCGCGAACTGGCGATCCGCTATGGCTACCGTCCGCGTTGACGTCGCGATCTTCGCCAAGGCGCCGGTGCCGGGCTACGCCAAGACCCGGCTGATCCCGGCACTGGGCGCCGAGGGTGCCGCGGCGCTGCAGGCGACGATGATCCGCCGCGCGGTCGCGACCGCCTGCGCCGCCGAGCTTGCGCGCGTCACGCTGTGGTGCAGTCCCGATCCATCGCACGCCGTGTTTGCGGAGCTCGCGCGCAGGCATGGCGTCGACCTGCGTCGGCAATTCCCCGGCGGCCTGGGCGCGCGCATGCTGGCGGCCTTTCGCGCCCAGCCGGCACAGCGCCCCTTGCTGCTGATCGGCACGGACGGGCCCGCCTTGCAGGCAGCTCATCTGCTGGCCTGCGCCCGATCCCTGCATCGGGGCGACGACGCGACGTTCCTGCCGACCGAGGATGGCGGCTACCTGCTGGTCGGCCTGCGTCGCGCACAGCCCGCCCTCTTTTCGGATATCGCCTGGAGCACGCCGGTGGTCATGGCGCAGACGCGGAGGCGGCTGGTGACGGCCGGCCTGCGCTGGTCGGAGCCGGCGAGGCTGTGGGACGTCGATACGCCCGAGGATCTGAGACGGCTGGCTAGCGTTTGAGGACGCGGCCGGCCACGGCGTCGAGCTTGGCCAGCAGCGCCGGATCGCGCTTCTCCGGCGCGGTGATGATGGCGTATTCCAGCGCGGTGTCGGAGCCGATCGGGCATGCTTCGTGCTCGCGCGGGAAATCGCGTGCCAGCGCCGCCACGAGCGCCTTGGCCCTGTCGGCATTGGCATGCATGACGGCGACGATCTTGGCGACGTCGACCGTGCCGTGATCCTCGTGCCAGCTGTCGAAATCGGTGACCATGGCGACGGTGGCGTAACAGAGCTCGGCCTCGCGCGCGAGCTTGGCCTCGGGCATGTTGGTCATGCCGATGACGTCGCAGCCCCAGGCGCGGTACAGCTTGCTCTCGGCCAGGGTCGAGAATTGCGGCCCTTCCATCACGATGTAGGTGCCGCCGCGGCGCACGTTGGCGCCAGTGCTGCGCGCCGCCGCTTCCAGCCGGTCGGCGAGCTTCGGGCTCACCGGATCGCCGAAGGCGACGTGCGCCACGCAGCCTCTGCCGAAGAAGCTCTTGGCGCGCGCGAAGCTGCGGTCGATGAACTGGTCGACGATCACGAAGGTGCCCGGCGGCGCGTCCTCACGCAGGGAACCGACGGCGGAGAGCGAGACCACGTCGGTGACGCCCACTCGCTTGAGCGCATCGATATTGGCGCGGTAGTTGATGTCGCTGGGCGAATGGATATGGCCGCGGCCATGGCGCGGCAGGAAGACCATGGGCAGGCCGGCAAACTCGCCGAAGCACAGCTGGTCGGAGGGCTCGCCCCACGGCGAGGCGACCGCCTCCCACCGCACGTTGCTCAACCCCGGCAGCTCGTAGAGCCCCGAGCCGCCGATCACGCCCAGTACCGATTTCACCAAGGCCAACCCCCTTCTTGTGCGCCGACCATGCCATGCGGCGCGGTATCTCGCCATGATGTGATGGAGGCGCGCGGGAGGCTGCGCTACGTTGACGCCATGGCCATCACCGACCTCGCCCGCCCGCTTCTCGATCCGCGCAAGTTCCGCGACATCGCCGTCACCGCCAAGGGCGAGACGCGCGCTCGCGTAGCGTTGAGGTCGCTCGACACGCTGTGGTTCAACACCGGCACGCTCTGCAATCTGACTTGCGCCAATTGCTACATCGAGTCCTCGCCGCGCAACGACCGGCTGGCCTATCTCAGCGCCGCCGAGGTGCGCGCCTACCTCGACGAGATCGAGCGCGATCATCTGGGCACCAGCCTGGTCGGCTTCACCGGCGGCGAGCCATTCATGAATCCCGAGCTGCCGCAGATGCTCGAGGACGCTCTGTCGCGCGGCCACGAGGCGATAGTGCTGACCAACGCCATGAAGCCGATGCACAAGATGAAGGCGGCGCTGCTGAGCCTGCGCGACCGCTACGGTGATCGGCTGACCATTCGCGTCTCGATCGACCATTACACGCCGCCCATCCACGAGGCCGAGCGCGGCACACGCAGCTGGAAGCCTACGCTCGATGGGCTGGTTTGGCTGGCGCGTCACGGCCTTCGCGTGCATGTCGCCGGCCGTCACTTCACGAACGAGCCTGACGACACGGTCCGCGCCGGCTATGCGCGGCTGTTCGCAGCGCACGATATCGCGATCGACGCCACGGATCCGGTGGCGCTGACGCTGTTTCCCGAGATGGACGCGCGCGTCGACGTGCCCGAGATCACCACCGCCTGCTGGGGCATCCTCAACAAATCGCCTGACAGCGTGATGTGCGCGTCGGCGCGCATGGTGGTGAAGCGCAAAGGCGCCGAACGGCCTGCGGTGCTGGCCTGCACGCTGCTGCCCTACGACCCGCAGTTCGAGATGGGCTCGACCCTGCGGGAAGCGTCGGGCGACGTCGCGCTGAACCATCCGCATTGCGCGAAGTTCTGCGTGCTGGGCGGCGCGGCCTGCAGCC
>CAYNOF010001055.1:0-9402 GCA_964398335.1 uncultured Rhizobiaceae bacterium | reverse complement strand
TGAAGCGGGTGGGCGGCGCCACGCGGCGCAGGTAGATCACGACGATGTCGGACGGCCACTCGGCATCGGCGGCGCAGAACGGGCAGACCGCCACCGGCTCGCGCGTCAGCACGAAGAAGTCGCTTTCCGGCTTCAGCGGCGGCGCCATGAAGCCGCGCATCGCCACGATCTGGCCGCGCGCCGCCAGCAGGCGGTCGGAGAACTTCATGCCCAGCGCGCTGCCGCCCGGCGCGTAGAGCTCGTCGAAGGTGATCGACAGCGGATCGCCGGCGAACGCACCCGTCACCGGCGCGGTGGCCAGCGCCGCGCCGAACGAGAGGAGCGTCCGTCGCCGCAGCATCGCGCCTCAGCGGCCCAGGCCCAGCGCGTTGACCATCACCCGGAACACCTCGGTGTTGGCCATGTGACCGTGCACGAGCTGGCTGCCCGGGCCGATCGCGGTGAGGATCACGTCGTCGCCGGAATGCACCTCGGTGGCCTGGTTGCGCGGCAGGTTGCCCGGCCGCAGCATGGCGCCCGGCGCGTCCTTGTACTTCGGGTTGGCCTCGTAGGTGCCGTTCGGGCCGGCGACGGTGGGCACGTTCGGACCATCCATCTTGGGGCGGAAGGTCTCGTAGTAGTCCGGATAGCCGGCCGCGAACAGCGCCAGGCGACGGCTGACATCGACCCGCTCCGGATAGCCGTCGGCATCCGGCGGCGGGTAGTTCGGGAAGCCGGCCGCCTCGTAGACGCCGACGCGCTCGCGCAGCTCGGCGTTGGGCGCGCCGCCCTGCATGTCGTCGTTCATCGTGCCGACCAGCGACAGCGGATGGCCGTGATCGGCGACCACCAGGATCAGGGTGTCGTTGCGCTTGGCCGCCCATTCCTTGGCGAGGCGCACGACGTTGTCGAGCATGATCGTGTCGTAGACCGCGCGCTCCATGTCGAGCACGTGGGTGTACTTGTCGATCAGGCCCGATTCGACCATCAGCACGAAGCCGTTGGGGTTGCGCGACAGCACGTCGATCGCCGCCTTGAACTGGTCGGTGAGGTCGGGCTGGTCGGGGAACTTCGACACCGAGCCGCCCTTCAGGAAGCGCCGGTCGAGCACGCCGTCCATGTTGCCGAGGTTGAACAGGCCCAGCAGCCTGGTGGTCTGCGGCTTGGCCACCGCCGTCTTCAGCTCCGCCGCCGTCGAGACGATGCTGTAGCCGCTGTCGCGGAACTTGGCGACGTAGTCGACATCGTCCTTGCGCTTCGAGCCGGCGGTCGATTTCGGCAGGAAGTTGGCCGAGCCGCCGCCCATGATCACGTCGGGCTTCAGGGCGAAGAACTGCTCGACGATGCGGTCGTACTCGGCGCGCCGGCGGGTGTGAGCGACCATCGACGCCGGCGTGGCGTCCTCGATCTCGGTGTTGGTGACGACGCCCACCGCCATGTTGGCGCGGCGCTTGGCGAGGCTGGCGATGCTCTCGACCTTCGGGTCGTCGAACGGATCCTTGGTGCGATCGGCGTAGACGCCCAGCGCGTTATTGGCCGATTTGTGCCCGGTGGTGTAGGCGTGCGCCGAGTTGGCCGAATCGGTGATGATCGATTCGGTACCGGCGGTCGAGACCAGCGCCATCGCCGGCATCGTGTCGATCGCCAGCTCACCCTTGTACTTGCCCTGGCTGATGCCCTTCGACAGCATGCGCGCCGCAGTGCGGTGCGCGATCGACATGCCGTCGCCGATGAACAGGATGACGTTGCGCGCGACGCGCGGGCCGGTGCCGAACACGGTCCAGCTCACCTGCGCCGTGTTGGCGCCGTCGGTCGCCTTGACGGTGTAGGTGCCGGGCCGCGGCAGCGACACGTCGCGCAGCACCAGCGCCGACTGGTCCTTGCCGTCCTCGCGCTCGACGAAGCTCGCAGCCTTGCCGAAGAAGCGCGCGTGATCCACGCCGTTGATCGTCACTTGTGCCTTGGCGGCATCGATCTTGCCGGCGAACTCGACCTTCAGGTCGAAGCGCGCGCCGACCAGGATATCGGCGCGGTCGATGGGATAGATCGTCTGCGCGCACAGGCTGGCCGGGATCACCAGCGCCAGCAACGCGGACATGAAGGACAAGGCGCGCATGAAACTCCCCCGAGACTGTCGATCAGGCGGGGCGAGCCTAAGGGGCGCGAGTGACCGAAGTGTTACGTCGCGGTGACGGGGGCATCATGCCGCGCCGCTTTCCCACCGCTCGAGATCGGCCAGCACCGCCTCGGTGTCGGCGCCCACGCTGGGCGCCGGACGGCGAAAAGTGCCTGGCGTGCGCGACAGGCGCGGCACGATGTTGTGCATCGGCAGGCCGCCGAGGTCCGGATCGTCGGCCTCGACGATCGCCTCGCGGCCTACGGGATAGGGATGCACCAGCAGGTCCTCCATGGCGCAGACCGGCCCGACGGTAACGCCGGCGGCCTCGAACAGCGCCAGGTTCTCGTCCTGGGTGCGCGCGCCGATGAAGCCGCCGATCACCGCGTCCAGCTCGTCACGGTGACGAACACGCGCATCGTTGGTGGCGAAGCGCGGATCGCTCACCAGCTCGGGCCGGCCGATGGTGCGCAGGATGCGCTCGGCCATCGCCTGCATCGAGCCCGACAGCGCGACGTACTTGCCGTCGGCGCAGAGATAGAGATTGCGCGGCGCGGTGTGGCTGGCGGTGTTGCCGGCGCGCATCGCGCCCTTGCCCTCGATGCTGGCGACACCGGCCTCCGAGGCCACGGCCGAGAAGATCGGCTCGAACAGCGACAGGTCGATCACCTGGCCGTCGCCGCCCTTGACCTCGACCTCGCGCAGCGCGGTCATCACCGCGAAGGCGCCGGTCTGTCCCGCGATCATGTCGGCCAGCGCCAGTGGCGGCACCGCCGGCGGCTTGTCGGCAAAGCCGTTCATATGCGCGAAGCCCGACATCGCCTCGACCAGGGTGCCGAAGCCCGGCTTGTCCTTCCAAGGTCCCGTCTGACCCCAACCCGACACACGCACGACGATCAGCTTGCGGTTCATCGCCAGCAGCGCATCGGGGCCCAGCCCCATCTTCTCCATTGTGCCGGGCACGAAGTTCTCGACCAGCACATGCGCCTGCCTGATCAGCCGCTCGAGGATCGCGCGGCCTTTGGCGTCCTTGATGTCGAGCGCGATCGAGCGCTTGTTGCGCGAATAGGTCTTCCAGAAGATCGAATGACCGCGCACCCGCCAGTTGCGCAGGTCGTCGCCGCTGCCGGGCCGCTCGATCTTGATGACGTCGGCACCGAAATCGGCCAGCGCATGGGTGACGATGTTGCCGGCGACCAGCCGCGACATATCGATGACCCGCACGCCATCGAGCGGACCCGTGGCGCGCGGGTCGAATGATTTGCGGACGGGCTTTGCCATCGGGATTCCCTGCGGATGAACTTTCGCAAGGAAGCACCGCGCCGATGGCCGTGTCGAGTCATGGCTTGGGAGGCGCCTCACCCGACGTGCGCTCGCGCAGATAGTCGCCAAGGCCCTTGGCGAGCGTAACGAAATCCGAGGGAATCATCATCACGGTGGTGCTGTTGTTTTCCGCGCCGACTTCCGTGACCATCTGCATTCGCCTCAATTCGACGGCCACGGGATTGCTTGCCATTTGCTGGGCCGCCTCCGAGAGCTTCCTGGAGGCTTCCAGTTCGGCTTCCGCCTTGATGATGCGCGCCCGCTTCTCGCGGATCGCCTGTGCCTGCATGGCCATCACCTCCTGCATGGCTTCGGGCAATTCCACATCCTTCATCTCGAATCGCTCGATCTCCACACCCCACGGGACCGTCGAACCAGCGATGTTCTGGCGCAACAAGTCATTGATCTTGTCTCGCTCCTGCAACACCTCGTCGAGATCATGCTGACCGATCGAGTTGCGCAAGCTCGTCAACGCCAACTGGTAGACGGCATTGCGTGCGTCCACGACCGCGATAACGGATTTGGCAGCGTCCGTGATCCGATACCACAGCACCGCGTTGAGCTTTACCGTGATGCTGTCACGCGTGATGGTTTCCTGCTGTTCGGCGGACACCGTTTGCGTGCGGATGTCGATCGTTACCGTGCGGTCGATCCCTAACGGAATGATCCAGTACCAGCCCGGTCCACGCACGGCGATATGGCGCCCAAGACGAAATACGACGCCGCGTTGATACTCTTGAGCGATGCGGAATCCCGACAGAAGGACCACGGCGACGAGGATGACGATTACCAGAGGTGTCATGGGATGCCCCGAGATATCCCAACACTATGCCGACAACGCGGTTTGACGCTCACCAATCCTGCCGGATCGGCGTGCGATAGTAGCATCGATAGGGCTTGCTTATGAGTACGCGCCCAGACGGTCGTCAGGCCCAATGGCCCTCGATGTAGACCCAGCTGGTGCCGCGCTGCTCCCAGCGGGCCGGGACCCAGTAGGCCTCGCGGCGGGGCCGGTCGATGTAGGCGCCCGGAATCCAGATGTAGTTGCTGCCGTCCCAGCGCCAGTAGCCCGGCATCCAGGTCAGCATGTCGCCGCGACCCGGCGGGATGGATTCGTACATCGGCGGCGGCGGGGCGCGCGGGGCGATGACTTCGTTGACGGCGAGCTTCTCGGCGGGCGGGCTGGTGCAGGCGCCCAGCAGGCCCGCGAACGGCAAGACCGCGCCGCCGATCACGATCCGGCGACGGCTGTGACTCACCATGGATCACCTCCAGTGCCACCCTTTCAGGCGCATGGAGACAACGCGGCTCGGCGGCGCCGGTGCCGCCCTATTGCGGACATTTCTGTCGCATCAGGGCGAAGGCGCGATGAACTGCGCCAGGGTGTACTGGTCGGTGCGGCCGAGATAGGTGAGCCCGCGGCGCATCACCCAGTTCGCCGTCTCGAAGTACAGCGGCATCAGGGCGTAGTCGTCGAGCGCGATTTGGGAAGCGTCCTGCAGGAGTCCTCGGCGACGATCGTCGTCGATGGTCCGCAGCGCCTCGATCAGCAGCGCGTCGACGGCGGGGTTGGAATAGCGGCCGCGATTGGTGCCGCCCAGGCCGCGCTCGCGATCCGGCGTC
This sequence comes from uncultured Rhizobiaceae bacterium, assembly GCA_964398335.1. Taxonomy (GTDB): domain Bacteria; phylum Pseudomonadota; class Alphaproteobacteria; order Reyranellales; family Reyranellaceae; genus JAFAZJ01. The sequence continues at coordinate 4,361 of CAYNOF010001055.1, read as the reverse complement.
GCCACCAGCGCGGCCAACGGATCGCTGGCCTCGCCCGCCGCCGTGCTCCAGCCGGCGAGATAGGCGCTGTAGCGATAGGCGTCGCGATTCTGGAAGAACGCCTGCGGCTGGCTGGCCTCGACCCGCGTCTTCACGCCGATCGCCGTCCAGCGCGCCGCCACCGCCTCGGCGACGCGCACGTCGTTGAGATAGCGGCCGTTGGGCGCGCCCAGCGTGATCGAGAAGCCGTCGGGATAGCCGGCCTCGGTGAGCAGGCGCCGCGCGCGCTCCGGATCGGGCGCGATCGCGACAGCGGATTGGCGCGCGCCGAACATCGGCCAGGGCAGCAGATCGGCGGCGATCACCGCGTCGCCCGCCATCACCTGGCTCACCAGCGCCCCGCGGTCGAGTGCGAGGCTCAGCGCCTCGCGCACGCGACGGTCCTTCAGCGGGTTCTTGCCGGCGGTGTCGGGAATGCCCGGCGACGGCTCGGCGCGGTGATCGAGATGCAGGTAGATCACGCGGTTGGATGCCACCGTCACGATGCGCCAGCGCTCGTCGCGGCGCAGGCGCAGCAGATCCTGCGTCGGCGGATTCTCGACGAAATCGAGATCGCCGGAATCGAGCGCCGCCAGGCGCGTCGTGGCGTCGGCGATGGGGTAGAAGGTGACATTGGCCCAGGCCGGCTTCGGCCCCCAGTACTCCTCGTTGCGCGCCAGCACGAGCTGGCGGCCGCGCGTCCAGGAGACGAAGCGGAACGGACCGGTGCCGACCAGGCCCTCACCGCGGTTCAGCTGCTCGGTGGTCTTGCCCTCCGGCGCCGGGCCGGACGCCGCCTTGCGCGAGAGGATGCGGATGGCGCTGAGATCGCGCGGCAAGAGCGGGGCGGCGCTCGCGGTGCGCAGGCGGATGGTCAGCGGATCGACCACCTCGACCTCGATGATCTCGCGGGTGAAGTGCGTGAAGGGCGACGGCGCGTTGGGCACGCGCGGCACCCGATCGAGGCTGAAGGCGACGTCGTCGGCGGTGAACGGCGAGCCGTCGTGGAAGCGCACGCCCTCGCGCAGCTTGAACTCCCAGGTGCGATCGTCGATGGCGGTCCACGACGTGGCCAGTGCCGGGCGCAGCAGCTGGTGCTCGTCCTGCGTCACCAGCGCCTCGAAGATGTGCAGCGCGATCTGGTTGTTGACCGGGAAGTTGTCATAGTGCGGATCGAGCGAGGTGGCGTCGGCGCTCAGCCCGATGCGCAGATCCTGCGCCGCCGCACCGCATACACCTGCGAGCAGCGCGCAGATCAGCGCCATCGCCCGGATCAAGCCAGCCATTCCCACTCCCGACGCGCCCTCTCCGTCCGGCGCGCCGGCGCAGACCATGGAAGAGCCGTCGCCGCGATGCAAGACATCAGCCAGGCCGGAAGCGCTTTTCCATGAACGAGCCGACGCCGATGACGATGGCGCCCAGCACCAGCGCGGTGCCGAAGCCGGCCATGAAGGCCCACGAGCCGTCCGGCACGCGCGTCGAGTCGAAGCGCAGGCGCATGCCGTTCACCTCCGGCTTCGACGGCAGGTAGACCACCGGGATGCGCGCGTCGGGGCGGACGCCGTTGGGCGCGTTGACGTCGCGCATCGCCTCGTACTGTTCGCGCGCCAGGCTGTTGACGGAAACGCGCACCGAATCGCTGCCGATGACCGTGCGGCCGGCCTTGTCGGTGAAGCGGTAGGTGAAGTCGTAGCCGATGTCGCGCTTCTGCCAGCCCAGCGAGCCGCTGATCGACAGCGGCGTGGCCTGGACCTCGACGCCTTCGGTGCGGATCCGCTCCGCCGCCGCCGCGCGCGTGTTGGCGAGCCAGGAGGAGAAAGCCCAGACCGCGGGCCAGCTCAGCAGCGCCACCAGGAGGCCGACGCGCGTGAAGCGGCGGATCGTCCGGCGGGTGAAGGTCATCGGCATGGACGCAGGCACTCACGGCTTGGGCTGCTGCCAGCGCCGCTCGCGCGCCAGCCTGGCCTCGCGGCGGATGATGTAGATCGCCGAGGCGATGACGATGCCGGCGCCGACGAAGGTCCAGATCACCGGCATCTCCTGCCACAGCAGCCAGCCGACGAACACGGCGAAGGGCAGCCGCAGATACTCGAACGGCGCCACCAGCGACATCTCGCCGGCGCGGAAGGCCTGGACCCAGAAATACTGGCCGACCGTGGCGGTGAGCGCGATGCCGACGGCCAGCAGCCAGCCGGTGAGGTCGGGCCAGCGCCACACCCAGATCGCCGGCCCGGCCAGCAGCACGGTCGAGAAGATCGCGAACATGGTGAGGATCATCATCGGCGATTCGGTGTCCGACAGCCGCTTGACCATCAGGATCGAGATCGCCACCAGCAGCGCATTGGCCAGCGCGATCAGCGCGCCGGGCTGCAGCGAGCCCTCGCCCGGCCGCACCATGATCAGCACGCCGATGAAGCCGACGATGGTGGCGCTCCAGCGCCGCCAGCGCACCGTCTCGTGCAGCACCAGGGCGGCGATCACCACCGAGAACAGCGGCTGCGAGAAGGACAGCGCCGTGGCGTCGGCCAGCGGCAGCAGCGAGACGGCATAGAAGCCGCAGACCATCGAGGTGGTGCCGATGATGGTGCGCCAGAAATGGCTGGCGATGCGCGGGCTCTTCCACGGCTGCACGCGGCCCGAGGCCATGTGCGGGATCAGCAGCAGCACGCCGATGACGGCGCGGAAGAAGGCGGTCTGGATGCTTTCGATCTGCTCCGACAGCAGGCGGATCATCGCGCTGGTCGAGGTGAAGATGAAACCGCCGCTGACCAGCCACAACGCGCCCTGCACGTTGGGCGGCAGGCGCATCAGCCAGGGCAATACCGAGGGCACGTCAGGTCACGCTGAAGCCATGCGCCAACGGATCGCGATCGTCGACGAAGATGGTGTTGATGCCGTGCTGGCGCGCCCAGCCGGCGATCGAGGGGATGATGGCGTCGTGGTTGCCGACGCGCGCGGCCGCTTCGACACGCCCCTCGAAGAGCGTGCCGATGATGCTCTCGTGCACGAAGTCGTCGCCGATCTTCAGGCGGCCCTTGGCCACGAGATGCGCCATGCGCGCCGAGGTGCCGGTGCCGCAGGGGCTGCGGTCGATCGCCTTGTCGCCGTAGAACACGGCGTTGCGCAGATGCGCCCTGGGGTCGCGCGCCTTGCCGGTCCACATCACATGGCTCACGCCGCGGATGGTCGGGTCCTCGGGATGCACCGGATCGAGCTTCTCGCGCACCAGGTTGCGCACGATGGGCGACAGGCGCAGCACGTCGCCGGCGGAGATCGCTTCGAGGCCGGCGAAGTTCTTCTGCGGCTCGACGATGGCGTAGTAGTTGCCGCCGTAGGAGACGTCGAGCACCAGCTCGCCCAGCCCGGGCACGTCGATGTGGATGTCGGTCGCGGCGAGGTAGGAGGCGACGTTGGTGATGCGCACCGACTCCACGAACCGCCCCTCGCGCTTGTAGCGCGCGACGACGCGGCCGGCGGGGGCGTCGAGCGCCACCTCGCCGTCGTGGGCGGGCGAGACGAGGCCGTTCTCGAGCGCCATCGTCACCGTGCCGATGGTGCCGTGGCCGCACATCGGCAGGCAGCCCGAGGTCTCGATGAACAGGATGGCGATGTCGCAATCGGCGCGCGTCGGCGCGTAGAGCATCGAGCCGGACATCACGTCGTGGCCGCGCGGCTCGAACATCAGGGCGCGGCGGATCCAGTCCCAGCGGGCGAGGAAGTCGGCGCGGCGTTCGCTCATCGTGCTGCCGCGCAGGATCGGCGCGCCGCCGGTGACCAGGCGGACCGGGTTGCCGCAGGTGTGGCCGTCGAGACAGGTGAAGGTGTGCTGCGCCATGGCGGCGGCAGTTTGATCACTGCGCCTTGAGCCGATCAACCCATTGGTCGAGGGCGCGCGGACTTTCCAGGCGATGGACCTGGAGATGGCCGTAGCGCCGATCGGCGATGTCGGCGGCGAAGCGCAAACGGTTGGCGCGATGGGTGCGCAGCGCGTAGCGCACGATCGACTGCCGGCCGAGCGCGACGCGCAGCGATTCGCGGTTGCCGGTGTTCCACAAATCCTCGCGCGTGACGATGCGCTTGACCGTGCGCAAGGTCAGGCGGCGCAGCACCACCGGCAGGTTGAAGTCGAGCCAGACCAGAGCGTCGGCGCGGCCCCACACCAGGTCGCGCACCTGGCCGTAGTTGCCGGCGATGATCCAGCGCTCGCCCGCGGTCGCCGCCTCGACGCGCTGGCGGAACAGCTCGGGCCGCACCGGCCGCCAGCCGGGCTACCATACCAGCGCGTCGAGCTCCACATGCAGGGCGCCGGGCAACGGCGCCAGCTTTTCGGCCAGCGTGCTCTT
>CAYNOF010001054.1:0-8656 GCA_964398335.1 uncultured Rhizobiaceae bacterium | reverse complement strand
GGTGACGTAGACCGTCGTCACCCGCAGGCGCTCGTGCAGCGCCTTCAGCTCCGTCCGCGTGCGTTCGCGCAACTTGAGGTCAAGGTTGCTGAGCGGCTCGTCCATCAGGAAGATGTTGGGCCGCCGGATCAGCGCGCGGCCCAGCGCGATGCGCTGGCGCTGGCCGCCCGAGAGCTGCGCCGGCTTGCTGTCGAGCAGCCGCTCGATGCCCAGCATGCGCGACACTTCCCGCAGGCGCCGCTCGATCTCGGCGCCGGCGACGCGACGGACCTTGAGGTTCAGCACGAGATTCTGGCGCACCGTCATGTGCGGATAGAGCGCGTAGCTCTGGAACACCATCGCGACATCACGGTCGCGCGGATGGGTGCGGGTGAAGTCGCGACCGCCGATGAAGACCTTGCCGGCGCTGGGCGTCTCCAGCCCGGCGATCATGCGCAAGGTCGTGGTCTTGCCGCAGCCCGAGGGACCCAGCAGCGTGAAGAACTCGCCGTCCTTGACCTCCAGGTCGAGGTGGTTCACGGCGCGGAAGCCGTTGGGATAGACCTTCTGGATGCCCTCGAACACAAGTGCCATGACGGGACTCCGACCTACTTCACGGCGCCCAGCGTCATGCCGCGCACGATGTGCCGCTGCAGCAGGAACACCACGGCCAGCATGGGGACGAGCTGGATGACGACGGCGGCGCTCAGGTCGCCCCACAGGATCGTGTAGGGCATGACGAACTTCGAGATCGTCACCGGCGCGGTCAGCACGTTCACCGAGGTCAGCATCAGCCCCATCAGGTACTCGTTCCAGGTGAAGACGAAGATGAAGATCGACGTCGAGGCGAGGCCGGGCAGGATCACCGGCACGACGACGCGCCAGAGGATCTGCAGGCGCGACAGGCCGTCGAGCAGGGCCGCCTCCTCGAGCTCGACCGGCACATCGGCGAGGAAGCCGCGCAGCAGCCAGATGGCGAAGGGCAGGTTGAACGCCACGTAGACCAGGATCAGGCCGAGATGGGTGTCGAGCAGGTTGAGGTCCTGCCACTGGATGTAGAAGGGAATGGCCACGGCGATCGGCGGCAGGAAGCGGAGCGACAGGATCCACAGCGCAATGTGCTTCTCGCCCGGCACCTTCATGCGGGCCAGCGCGTAGGCCGCCATCACGCCCAGAACGACGACGATGATGCAGGTGGCGACAGTGACGATGATGCTGTTGAGCAGGACGCCGGAGAACTCGAACTTCGCAAAGAGATCGCGGTAGTTCTCCAGGGTCGGCTCGAAGACGAAGGAGGGAATGGCGCTGTTGATCTCGACGATCGGCTTGAACGACGTCAGCACCACCCAGTAGACCGGAAACAGCCACAGCAGGACGACGCCCGCGGCGGTGGCGTGCCCCAGCCGCGACCACAGGCGCGGCGCCGAGGCGGCACGCGCCGCGGGAATGTCGAGGGTGACCTTGACCTCGTCGATGGCGCTCATGTGGCCTCGGAGCGGGACAGCGCCCGCAGGAAGAAGAACACCAGGATGTTGACGAAGACCACGGTGACCCACGCGAGTGCCGCCGCCGATCCCATGTCGCCCTCGGTGAAGCCGGTGATGTAGCTGTAGATGCTCAGCACCTCGGTCGAGGTGCCGGGGCCGCCCCGCGTCAGCACGAAGATCATGTCGAAGGCGCGGATCGAATCGATCAGGCGGATGAGCAGGACGACCACCGCCACCGGGCGGATCAGCGGCATCACGATGTGCCACAGCTTCTGCCACTCGGTCAGTCCGTCGAGCTCGGCGGCCTCGACCACCTCGACCGAGACCGACTGCATGCCCGACAGCAGGATCAGCGTGACGAACGGCGTCCACTGCCAGACATCGACGAGGACCACGGCCGGCAGCGCCCAGGTCGTGCTCGCCATCCAGTCGGCGGTGGGAATCCCGATGCTCTGCAGCAGATAGGTCAGCAGGCCGTAGGTCGGCGCCAGGATGTACCGGAAGGTCAGGCCCATGCCGACGGGCGAGATCAGGACCGGCACGATCAGCAACGTCCGCAGCAGGCCGATCCCCGGCATCTTGCGGTCGAGGAGAACGGCGACGGCGAGGCCCAGGCCGAACTCGATCGTCACGGTGAACAGCGAGAAGACGATCGTGACCCAGAAGCTCTGCGAAAACACTTCCTTGTCGAGCAGCTCGGCGAAATTGTCGAAGCCGGCAAAGGAGACCATGTCCGGCCGGTAGAGCGTGTAGTTGTGGACGGAGAGCCACAGCGAATAGATGGTCGGATAGACCGACATGGCGAGCAGATAAAGAACGCTCGGCCCCAGCAGGACGAGGATCAGCCAGCGCTCGCGCCGGTGCCAGCCGGCTGCGGGCGTCGTCGTGGTCGCGGATGGCGATGGCATCGGCACTCCTCCGACGGAAGCGCCGGGACCATCGCGGCCCGGCGCTGCCGTGTCCCGGTCAGGCCTTGTAGTAACCGCTCTTGGTCATGATGCGGGTCGCCGCCGCCTGCATGTCCTTGAGACCCTGGGCGGGCGTCTTCTGTCCGGTGACGACCGATGCCACCTCGGTGCCCACGCTCTCGTAGAGGGCGTTCGATTCCGGGATCGGCAGGAAGCGCATCGCGACAGGCAGCGATTCCTGCAGGCCGGAATAGTACGGCCGGATGTTGGTGTACTTCTTCAGCAGCGAGGCGCGGGCCGGCTGGCCGGCATTCTCGACCCAGGCCTTGCCGATCTCGGGATCCTGCGCGTCGCCGCTGCAGCAGAACTTGGTCCACTCCCAGGCAGCGGCCTTGTTCTTGGAGAACACCGGTATGATCAGGCCCAGGCCGCCCATGTGCGGCGCGTGCCGCGCTTTCGGCCCGGTGCCCTTGGGCACGATGCCGACTTTCCAGACGTCGGAGAACTTGGTGTATTTGGGATCGTTCATCGACGAGCCGCCCCACTCGACCGGCGCGTAGACCCAGGTGCCGTTCAGCATCGCCGTATTGGCTTCGTCGTCCGAGGCGTTGAGCGAGGTCGGCTCGAGGAAGGGCACCAGGCGCATCAGCGTGGCCATGGCGATGCGGCCTTCCTCGGTGTCGATGCCGACCTTCCAGCCGCCCTTCTCCATCTTGTCGAACCAGTCGCCGCCGTAGGACCGCAGCATGGTGATGAAGACATGCGCCGCCCAGAACCCGCGCTTCAGCGGCGCGCCGACGACGCGCTTCTTGCCGCCCTCGGACAGAACCTTGGCGTTCTCGATCGCCTCGTCCCAGGTGACGGCCGGCTTCAGGCTCGCCTTCTCGAAGATGTCGCTGCGGTAGAACTGGAGCTGGCAATTGCTGTCCGGCGGCAGGCCGTAGAGCTTGCCGCCCTGCGCCGCCGGCTTGTCGCGATAGAGATCCAGCACGTTCTCCGGGATGTCGGAAAAGATCTCCTTCTTGTAGGCCGGATCCTTGTCGAGGTAGGGCTCGAGCGATTCGAGCGCCCCCTGGGCGATGAACTGCGGCACGAAGTTGTAGTCTTCGTGGATGACGTCGTAGCGATCGGTCTTCGAGGCCATCGCGACCGCCGTCTTGGGCAGCATGTCGGCGATCGGCTCGGCGACGAACTGCACCTTGATGTCGGGGAATTTCTTCTGGAAGAGAGGGTAGACGCCGCGCTGGGGAAACTCCCAACGCTGTCCCGCCGACGCCCAGGAAACGATCGACACGGGCGCGGCGCGAACCGACGGCGCCGCCAGGCCCAACACGCTCGAGCCCACCACTGTGCTGAGACCGGCAGCCCCCGCCGCCTTGAGAATGGATCGCCGCGATGCCAGCGCCTCGCCGCCCTTGCCACGTCCGCTGTCAGGGATGTTCCTAGCCATGTGACCTCCTCCGGTCGGATCTGATTGCTCTCTGCTATCGGCCTCCCTGGCCCATTCTTCCGGTCGGCTAGACCGAGGCCTTGACGTCCTTGCCGTAGTCGGTCGCCGCGCGCCCGGCGGTGACGTAGCCCTCGCGCACGTCCTCGATGAGCGCGGCCTCGTCGCGTGCCTTGGGGTCGCCGTAGCCGCCGCCGCCTGGTGTCGCGAGCTGGATGCGATCGCCGGCCTTGAAGGTGACGTTGGCGTACTTGCTGCTCGACACCTTGCCGTAGAGCTCGCGCACCGTGTGCCAGGCATCGCCGTTGCCGGCCTGCTTGATCAGCGTCGCGCCATTGCCGCCCGAACCGCCGCCGAACAGCGCCCAGGGCTTCACTTCGTGGCGGTCGCTGCACTGGCTGCCGGTGATCGGCACCTGCGTCACCAGCAGCGTGCGGCGATAGCCGAGGCCGCCGCGGAACTCCCCTGCCCCGCCGGAATCCGGGATCAGGGCGCACTCCTCGACGCGCAACGGAAAGCGGGTCTCGAACACCTCGGTCGGGTTGAAGCGGCAATTGCCGTTGATGCAGATCACGGCGTCGTTGCCGTCGTGACCGTGGCGGCCACCCCAGCCACCGGACATCAGGTCGTAGCAGGCGAAGTACTCGTCGTAGTCGGGGTGCATGCCGCCGAAGACGAAGTTGGTTCCCGTGCAGCTCTCCGACGCCATGACGCGATCGGGCACGCAGGCCGACATGGCGCCGATGACGATGCAGGCCAGGCGCGGATGGGTCTCGGTATTGCCGGCGATCTCCGGCGCCGGATAGTCGACGTTGGTGACGCTGGCCGGCGGCGCCACGACGCGGATCGGCCGGAAGCAACCGGAGTTCTTGGGGATCGACGGGTCGGTCAGGTGCAGCAGGCCGTTGTAGGTCGCGCCGATCGTGACGCCGAGCGTGGCGTTGATCGGGCCTCTCGCCTGCGGCGAGCTGCGGCTGAAATCGGCGATGACCTCGTCGCCCTGCACGAAGATGTCGACGGCGACGGTGTAGGGCTTGGCTTCGATGCCGTCGTTCTCGATGACGTCCTCGAACGAGTATTTGCCGTCGGGAAACACCGAGAGCTCGGCGCGCATGCGCCGCTCGGAGTAGTCCATCAGGTCTTCGCAGATCTGCTGGAAGCCCTCGCGGCCGTACTTGCGGACCTGCTCGCAGATGCGCTCGACACCGAGATCGACGCTGCCGATCATCGCCCGCAGGTCGCCGTAGTTCTGCCGCGGCGTGCGGACGTTGGCCAGGATCAGCTTCCACACCTCCTCGACGTCCTTGCCCGCCTTCTTGATCTTGATCGGCGGCACGCGCAGCCCTTCGTGGAAGATCTCGGTGGCCTCGCCGCAGAAGGCGCCGGGCACCATGCCGCCGATCTCGGCGATGTGGCCGATGCAGACCGCGAAGCCCAGCAGCTCGCCGTCGACGAAGAACGGCTTGAACACCGTATGCTCCGGACAGTGCAATCCGCCGCTATAGGGATCGTTGTGGATGAGGACGTCGCCTTCCTCGAGCGTGTCGAAGTCGATCTCCTGGGCGCAGGTCTTGATGAGCAGCGGCATGCCGCCGATCATCGTCGGGCAGAACTCGGCGCAGGCGATCATGTCGCCCTTGGCGTCGGCCAGCGCGCAGGTGAAGTCGAGACCCTCATTGAAGATCGTCGAATAGGACGTCTTCATGAGCAGAATGCCCATTTCGCGGCAGATCGAGACCATGCACGAGTCGAGGATGTTCATCGACACGAGATCGGGCGCGCTGTTGCGCGTAATGGCCGGCGGCGGCGGCGCGCGGTCGTCGAGCGGCGGGTGCTTGATCTTCAGCGTCATCGCACTGTTCGGGGTGGCGCGCAGCGTCGACCACTGCACGCACCAGTCCGAGCAGAACAGCGCCTGCTTGCCGGCCACGGTCTTGTGGACGCCGTTGCCGTAGATCAGCAGGCCGCAATTGGCGCACTTCAGGTACTTCTCGATGTAGAAGCCATTCTGGGCGAAGCGCATGGAACCTCCGTCAGGCCTTGCTTGCGGCGGTGATCAGCATGTTGCCGTAGGCGTCGACCGAGATGCTGTGCTGCGGCCCGAGCACCGTGACCGAGGCGGCTTCCTCGACGATCGCCGGGCCGTTGATGACATGACCGGACGCCAGGGTCGCGCGGTCGTACACCGGCGTGTCGAAGGTATCGTCGACGAAGCGCACGGCACGGCGTCTCACCGGCACCGGCGGGCCGTCGGCGGCAGCCAGGCGCGGAAACTCCGGCTTGGAGGTGCGCGATACGACGGTCGCCGAGTAGTTGACGATCTCGATGATCTCGCCGGGGATGTTGAAGCCGAAGCGCGCGCGATGGGCCTCGTGGAACAGCTCCCACAGCCGATCGACGGCATCGTCGGCGAGCGCGTCGGGCGTGACGGGCAGCTCGAGCTCGTAGTTCTGCCCGAGATAGCGCATCTCCAGGGAACGGAAGACCTCGATGTCACGGTCGTAGCCCTGGGCCTGCAGCTCCTGCAGGCCCTCTTTCACCAGCGTCTCGACGATCTCACGGGCGCGCGCGGCCTCGAAGCGCTTGCTGGTGAGCTGCGTCGTGCGGTGCCGGTCGACGCGCGCGTTCGTCATGATGAAGCCGAAGGCCGAGAACTGGCCGGGATTGTTGGGGATGATGGTGCGCGGGATGCCGGCATCGTCCATCAGGTCGCTGGCATGCGGCGGGCCGGCGCCGCCGAAGGCGCAGAGCGTGAACTCGCGCGGATCGAGGCCGCGCTCGATCAGCACGGAGCGCAGTGCGCCCACCATGTTGTTGTTGGCGATGCGCACGATCGCCATGGCGACTTCCTCGACGCTGCGACCGAGCTCGCCGGCCAGGCGTTCGATCGCGCGATAGGCGGCGTCGCGGTCGAGCGTCATCCGGCCGCCGAGGAAATTGGCCGGATCGATGCGGCCCAGGACCACGTTCGCGTCCGTGACCGTCGCCTCTTTTCCGCCGTGGCCGTAGCAGGCCGGCCCCGGCCGGGCGCCAGCGCTGTGCGGGCCGACGCGCAGCATGCCGCCGTTGTCGATCCAGGCGATCGATCCGCCGCCGGCGCCGATGGTGCGGATGTCGATCATCGGGATCTGGATCGGCACGCCCCATTCGATCTCGAAGGCCGAGGTGAAGCTTTCCTTGCCGCCGACGATGGTCGAGACATCCGTCGACGTGCCGCCCATGTCGAGCGTGACCATCTTGTCGATGCCGACCAGCTCGGCGACGAAGCGGCCGGCGATGACGCCGCCGGTGGGTCCCGACACGACCATGTGCACGGGTGCGTTCGCCGCGGCTTCCAATGTCATCTCGCCGCCATTGGAGCGAATGACGACGGTGCCGGCGGGAATGCCGGCATCCGCCACGCGTCCGCGCATCGCCGAAAGCTGGCGGGTCACGACGGGACGCAGATAGGCGTCGGCGATCGTCGTCGACGCGCGCTCGTATTCCTTCCACTTCGGCAGCACTTCGTACGACACGGAGATCGGCATGTCGCCGAGCTCCGCGGCGAGGATCGCCTTGACGCGCAGCTCGTGGACCGGGTTGAGGTAGGAGAAGAGCAGGCAGATGGCGACGGCTTCGATCTCCGGCATGGCCGCGATCTGCCTGGCGATCGCGCTCACCTCGGCGTCGTCCAGCGGCTTGATGATCGCGCCATAGGCGTCGATGCGCTCGTTGAGCTCGAAGCAATGCCGGCGCTTGACCAATGGCTTGGGCTTCACCCAGCTCATGTCGTAGTGGAACTTGCGATTGCCGCGCTGGATGAACGGAACGTCGCGATGGCCGAGCGTGGTGATGTAGGCGACGGTCGCGCCCTTGCGTTCGAGGACCGCGTTGGTGGCGATCGTGGTGCCGAGTCGGATATTGTCGAGCCGCGCGCGATCCTTGAAATCCGCGAGACCGTTGAGGATGCCGGTGACCGGGTCTCCCGGCGCCGATGGCTCCTTCCACACTTCGATCGACTTGCTGTCGGCGTTGTAGCTGACGAAATCGGTGAATGTGCCGCCGACGTCGACTCCCAGCATGAAACGCATGGCGGCCTCCCGGTGCGCTGCACCAACTTCACGCCTCACATTCCGTGCCGGATTCCTGTCGCCAGAAGACATTCGTCGACGGTCTGGATTGCGGTGATCGCGCCATCTCTCCTTGGGTTGATCGAACGCAGCCAAACCGTACGACAGGAAGGAATGTGATCGCAAAACGCGGAGCAACAACCATGCCAAAAATCGCCGCCTCACGCCGTTTTGGATTTTGATGCGGTGAAGAGCTTTTCTGGCGGGCGTTAAACGCAGCGCGACCAATCTCCGGCCGACAACCTCGGCTCAGAGAAAAGGCGCCGATAAGCCAAATGTGATCACACTGTCATCTTTAGTAGCGCCCGACGAGCAATCCACCGTCGACGGCGATGACCTGGCCGGTCATGTAGCGCGCGGCCGCGGAAGCCAGGAAAACGAACACATCGGCGATGTCGCGCGGCTCGCCGAGCCGGCCCATCGGGATGATCGGGGCCGCCGCCTCCGCTCCCTCGGGGCCAAGCGAATGCTCCTTGGACAAGAGCTGCGCGGTGCGGATGTATCCAGGCGCGATGCCGTTGACGCGGATCCCCTTGCGGGCGAGCTCCACGGCAAGTCCGCGGACCAGGCCGATGACGCCCGACTTGGCGGCGGAATAGTGAATGTGCTCGTCCCAGCCGTAAGCCAGGCCCATGATCGAGGAAATCGCCACGATCGCGCCGCTGCCGCGCCGGATCATGCCTGGAACGGCCGGGCGGATGATGCGCAACATGCCCTTGAGATCGA
>CAYNOF010001053.1:0-1865 GCA_964398335.1 uncultured Rhizobiaceae bacterium | reverse complement strand
AGGATGAAGTTGGGCACCAGGAAGGTCGCCAGGGTCACGACCGGCAGCACCATGTGCTCCCAGCCGCCCTTGCCCGAGGTCGGCAGCCATTGCAGGTCGAGCGCGAAGAGCTGGATCAGCAGGATGCCCAGCCAGAAGCTGGGCATCGACTGGCCGGCGACGGCCAGCACCGAGATCACGAAATCGGGGATCTTGTCCTTCCATACCGCGCAGGCGACGCCACCCAGCACGCCCAGCACGATCGCCGTCACAAGCCCCAGCGCCAGAAGCTGCAGGGTCGAGCCCAGCCGCTCGCCCACCACGTCCATCGCCGGCCGCTTGAACTGGATCGAGGTGCCGAAATCGCCGTGCAGCAGGTCGAGCAGGAAATAGCCGAACTGCATCGGCACCGACTTGTCGAGATGCAGCTCGGCGCGCAGCACCGCCTCCTGCTCGGGCGTCGCATCGAGGCCGAGATAGATCGCCACCGGATCGCCCGTCAGCCGCATCACCACGAAGACGAAGGCGATGACGAAGATCAGCGGCACCGGCAGCAGCAGGAGCCGCCGCAGGAGATAGCGCATGGCGGCCGGCCTACTTCACGCTCACCTTGTGCAGCCGCAGCAGCGAATCGCGCGAGGGCTGCCAGCCGGTGACCTTGTCCGAGCGGCCCGAGATGCGCGGCAGCCCGACGAGGAAGATCGACGGCATTTCGTCGTGCATGATCTCCATCATGCGGTTGTACGCGCGCAGCCGTGCCGCCTCGTCCATCGTCGAGCGCGCCTCGGCCCAGAGCCTGTCGTATTCGGCGTTGGTCCAGTAGTTGCGCTTGCCCGCCTCGGTGTACCAGACGGTGTTGAAATCGGCGTCGCCGACGCTGAACCAGCCGACCTGGTACATCGGCCCCTGGTCGCGGCTGCGGTCGAGCTGGGACCACACGCCGCCCTCGACGACGTTGACGCTGGTCTTCACGCCCACCGCGCTCATCATGCCGGCGACGGCATTGGCGATGTCGACATCGGACAGATAACGGCCCGAGAGCGTGTTGATCTTGTTCTCGAAGCCCTTGGGAAAGCCCGCCTCGGCCAGCATCGCCTTGGCCTTGGCCGGATCGTAGGGACGCGCCTTGATGTTGGGGTTGTAGCCGAAGGTGCCCTTGGTCACGAGCTGGCCATCCAGTACCGAGCCGTAGCCGGCCAGCATCTGCTTCACCAGCGCCTGCTTGTCGATCGCGTAATCCAGCGCGATGCGCACGCGCACGTCGTTGAACGGTGGCTTGCGCGTATCGAAAGTGTGCACGAGGCTCACCGAGGACTCGACAGAGTCGATCCTGAGATTCTTGCGCTTCTCGACCGACGGCAGCAGGTCGACCGGAATCTCCTCGATGATGTCGGTCTCGCCGGCCACCAGCGAGGCCACGCGCGTGGCACCTTCGGGGATGGCACGGATACGCAGCTTCTTCATCGCCGGCGGGCCGTCCCAGTAATTCTCGTTGGCGATCAGGTCATAGTGGTCGCCGGCCACCCACTCGACATACTTCCACGGCCCGGTGCCCATCGGCTTCTTGTGCGCCTCGGCCTGACCGACCTTCTCGGTATGGGCTTTCGACTCGATCGGAATGTCGGCCAGGCCGCGCAGCAGCAGCGGCGCGGGCGACGCGGTCTTGATGTCGACGGTCATGTCGTCGACGATCTCGGTGCCGATCACGCCGGCGATGCGGGTCTTGCGCGCATAGACCTGCTTGGGGTCCATGACGTAGTCGATCGTGAACTTGACGTCCGCGGCGGTGAGCGGCGTGCCGTCGTGCCATTTCACGCCCTTGCGCAGATGGAAGCGCCAATGCGTCGGGCTCAGCGCTTCCCAGCGCTCGGCCAGCATCGGCACCA
>CAYNOF010001052.1:0-3149 GCA_964398335.1 uncultured Rhizobiaceae bacterium | reverse complement strand
TGCGGCCGTCCTCCAAGGTCGCCACCACCTCCGCACTCGAGGCGCGCAGCACGACCTCGTACGCGGTGGGGTGCAGTCCGTCGTAGAAGCGTGCGCCCGCCATGTCAGCCTCACACGCCGCCGACGTCGAACACGTCGAGCAGACCCTCGCCGACGCCGGCGTCGCCGCCCATCGCCTGGGCCACCGCGGCCGGATCGATCTCGCCGTAGATCCACAGTTGCTGGGAGATCAGCTTCGCCGTGCGGTGCATCACCCAGGGCCCGCCCAGTCCCAGGGTGAACAGCAGGATCAGGTAGTTCAGCACCAGGAAGCCCCAGATCTGGCTGGTGGTGACGCCGGTGACGAATTGCAGGCGATCGAACCAGGCGCGCGAAACCATGTAGCGGATCGAATAGGCCATCCACCAGCAGCGCACCGGCAGGATCATGATGCCGACCAGGGTGTAGATGCCCAGCATGACGAGGAAGAAGATGATCAGCACGATCGGCGTGGGATGCGCCAGCTTCTCCATCATCTCCTCGAACGACATCCCGCCCGGTCGCGAGGAGAC
This sequence comes from uncultured Rhizobiaceae bacterium, assembly GCA_964398335.1. Taxonomy (GTDB): domain Bacteria; phylum Pseudomonadota; class Alphaproteobacteria; order Reyranellales; family Reyranellaceae; genus JAFAZJ01. The sequence goes on along the minus strand of CAYNOF010001052.1, from coordinate 2,598 downwards.
GCCGCCGATGATCATGCCGACGACGACGAACAGGACAACCCAGGCGACAATGTTGAGGAAATAGAAGCCAATGAAGCGGCCGTAGATGTCGGCGGCGCGGCCGGCGAAGCCGAAATTGAGGTTGCCGAAGGTCAGGTGGCGCGTGCGGTAGCCATTCAGCGAGACGTCGCGCACCGGTGTGACCAGGTTCATGCACATCGCGTTCAGCAGGCTCCAGCCGAGCGACATGAAGCCGTAGGCCCAGGACGAGCCCTTCAGCCCGGTGCGGATGCCGCGCCACGCGGTGCGGGTGAGGCGATAGCGCCAGCCGGCATATTGCGCCACCGGCAAGAGCGGCAGGCCGACGAGGATCAGCGCCCAGGTCATGATGTCGGTCATGCCGATCTGGGCCGGCAGCTCGTCGCCCCAGGCCAGCCACACCAGGCCCAGCACGACGCCCTCGAACACCAGGATCGAGCCGACCGCGATCAGGAAGCCGAGGAAGAGCTCGATGCCCAGGCCGCGATACTCGAAGCGGTCGCCGAAGGCGGAGAAGTGCGACCACAGATAGCGCCGCACGCTGGTGCGGCCCCAGAAGCGGTACCAGCCGAAGCTCAGCAGGGTCAGCAGCAGCGAGCGCAGGTAGATGACGTAGAGCTCGCCCAGCTTGCCGTCATAGACCAGCTGCACCGGCGGCTTGGGCGGCGGCAGGGTGGCGGGTGCGGCCGGCGGAGCGGACCCGCCCGGCCAGGCCGGCGGAAGCGCGGCGGATGCAATCGACACGTCACTCATGGCCGGCGTGATGATGCCTGAAGGCGATTGCATTGGTAAGAGCGGCCTGCCGGGTCGCGCTCATCAACTCGTCGGGAAACCGGCGCAGCGTACGATGGTCTGCTCGCGTCCGTCGCTCATCACCCGGATCAGCATGCGCTCGGCCTCGACCTCGTACTCGTAGCGCTCGCCGGCACGATGCGGCGGGTCGATGACGACCGTGGCGACGCGATCGCCGGTGACCGAAATCACCTGCTCCAGCACGCGCTCGCGGCCGGGCCACTGGAACTGCACCTTGTCGCCCAGCACGTTGATCGGCGCCGCCCCGCCGCAGTTCGGCGGCAGGCCCCAGATGCCATCCATGCGCTTGAGCGCCGGCGCGTCGGCCTGCGCCCAGGCGGTCGCTAAATTGCCAAGGGCGAGCCCCATGGATAACAAAAGAACATTCATGTTGCGATGCAGCATGAAATCACCTAGATCGACAGCATGACCACTGCCACACCGACGCCGTCGCGACCTGCCGCACCTGCGAAGGAGCGGCCCTGGCTGATCCGCACCTACTCTGGCCATTCGACGGCGAAGAAGTCCAACGAACTCTATCGGACCAACCTCGCGCGCGGGCAGACCGGGCTTTCCATCGCCTTCGATCTGCCGACCCAGACCGGCTACGACAGCGATCACGTGCTGGCCAAGGGCGAGGTCGGCAAGGTCGGCGTGCCGGTGTCGCATCTCGGCGACATGCTCACGCTGCTCGACGGCATCCCGCTCGATCGCATGAACACGTCGATGACGATCAACGCGCCGGCCGCCTGGCTGCTGTCGCTCTACATCGCCGCGGCCGAAAAGCAGGGCGTGGCGCGCGGCAAGCTGCAGGGCACGACGCAGAACGACATCGTCAAGGAGTACCTCTCGCGCGGCACCTACATCTTCCCGCCCGAGCCGTCGCTGAAGCTGACCGCCGACACCATCGCCTTCACCTATCGCGAGGTGCCGAAGTGGAACCCGATGAACGTCTGCAGCTATCACCTGCAGGAAGCGGGCGCCACGCCGGTGCAGGAGCTCGCCTTCTCGCTCGCCAATGCGGTGGCGGTTCTCGACACGGTGAAGAAGCAGGGCCAGGTGCCCGCTGACGACTTCGCGCAGGTCTTCGGCCGCATCAGCTTCTTCGTCAACGCCGGCGTCCGCTTCGTCACCGAGATGTGCAAGATGCGCGCCTTCGTCGAGCTGTGGGACGAGCTCGCCGACCGCTACGGCGTGAGCGATCCCAAGCAGCGCCTGTTCCGCTACGGCGTGCAGGTGAACTCGCTCGGTCTCACCGAGCAGCAGCCCGAGAACAACGTCTACCGCATCCTGCTCGAGATGCTCGCCGTGGTGCTGTCGAAGAACGCCCGGGCGCGCTCGGTGCAATTGCCGGCATGGAACGAGGCGTTGGGCCTGCCGCGTCCGTGGGACCAGCAATGGTCGCTGCGCCTGCAGCAGATCGTGGCGCACGAGACCGACCTGCTGGAGTTCGGCGACCTGTTCGACGGCAGCACCGAGGTCGCACGCAAGGTCGCCGAGCTGAAGGACGAGGCGCGCGCCGAGCTGGCGAAGATCGAGGCGATGGGCGGCGCCGTCGCCGCCGTCGAGGCGAGCTACATGAAGCAGCGCCTGGTCGAATCCAACCTGCGCCGCATCGCCGCCATCGAGGCCGGCGAGCAGATGGTGGTCGGCGTCAACGCCTTCACCGACGCCGAGCCCTCGCCGCTCTCCACCGGCGCCGGCGCGATCCTCACCGTCGACGCCTCGGTCCATGCCGGCAATTGCACCGAGCGCGCCCGGGCGTTCTTCGACAGCACCACGGCGAGC
>CAYNOF010001051.1:0-6808 GCA_964398335.1 uncultured Rhizobiaceae bacterium | reverse complement strand
GCCGAGCCGCCCAAGCCGCCGGAACCGCCGCCGCCGCCGCCGCCGGCATCGACGGTGACCGTGCCGATGCCGACGCGGTCGAAGTGACGTCCAGCTACTTCCGGGGCGAGTAGACGTCGCTGCCCTTGGCGCGTACGGATTTGTTCTGCTGCGGGTTGAAGAAGATCGTCTCCCAGTCCATGGCAATGACGCCGTCGGCCAGGATGCCGGAGAGCGCGGTGGCTGCCTGACAATCGATCTTGGCGCTGCGCCACAGAACGCTGAAGACGATGCGATCGGCGGCGACGTAGCCGCTCACCGGATGCGGGATCTCCTTGCAGGGGATGGGCGCCAGGGTGAAGTAGCTGCCGGTGAGCGCACCCGTCGCACTGTCGATGCCGGTGATCGTCAGCTCCGAACCGCGCTCGTTCACCCATTTGGTGCCCGCCGCCAACGACTGCGCATCTGCCGATATCGCGACGCAGCCAAGCGCCAGCGTTGCAGCCAGAACATGGTACTTCATGACCCCTCCCTGTAGATGCAGGCAGACTGCATCCTACAGGAGAAGGGCACGGCTGGCTGGCTTACGTCGCGGTACCGCCCACGGTCAGCCCGTCGAGCCGCAGCGTCGGCTGGCCGACGCCGACCGGCACGCCCTGGCCGTCCTTGCCGCAGGTGCCGACGCCGAGATCCATCTCCAGGTCGTTGCCGACCATCCCGATCTTCAGCAACGCCTCGCTGCCCGAGCCGATCAGGGTGGCGCCCTTGACCGGCGCGGCCACCTTGCCGTTCTCGATCAGGTAGGCTTCGGTGCAGGAGAAGACGAACTTGCCGTTGGTGATGTCGACCTGGCCGCCGCCGAAGTTCACGGCGTAGAGGCCGCGCTTCACCGAGGCCATGATCTCCTGCGGATCCTTGTCGCCGGCCAGCATGATGGTGTTGGTCATGCGCGGCATCGGGCTGTGGGCATGGCTCTGGCGCCGTCCGTTGCCGGTGGGCGTCACGCCCATCAGCCGCGCGTTCAGCCGGTCCTGCATCAGGCCGACCAGCTTGCCGTCCTCGATCAGCACGGTGCGCTGGCTGGGCGTGCCCTCATCGTCGACGGTGAGCGAGCCGCGACGGTCTTGCATGGTGCCGTCGTCGACCACGGTGACGCCGGGCGAGGCGATGCGCTGGTTCATCAGGTGGGTGAACACCGAGGTCTTGCGGCGGTGGAAGTCGCCCTCCAGCCCATGGCCGATCGCTTCGTGCCAGAGGATGCCCGACCAGCCCGGCCCCAGGACCACCGGCATTTCGCCGGCCGGCGCGTCGACCGACTGCAGGTTGACCAGCGCCTGACGGATCGCCTCGTCGGTCTGCTTCTTCCAGTATGCGGGCTCGAACAGGCCGCTGTAGCCGATGCGCCCGCCCGACCCGGACGAGCCGCTCTCCATGCGATCGCCCTTGCCGGCGACCACCGACACGTTGAGCCGCACCATCGGCCGCACATCGGCCACCCGGCGGCCGTCGGCGCGCACGATCTCGATCACCTGCCAGGAGGCGGCGATCGAGGCCGAGACCTGCTTCAGCAGCTTCTCCTTGCCGCGGGCATAGGAGTCGATCTCCTCAAGCAGTTTCACCTTGCGCTCGAAGGCGATGCCGTCGAGCGGATTGGCGTCGGTGTAGAGGATCGAGTTGGTGCCGCGCGGGCCCTCGGCCGCCGTGCCGCCCTTGCCGCTGGCGACGGCGCGCACCGTGGTCGCGGCGCGCTTCAGCGCCTGTTCGTCGAGCGCCGAGGCATGGGCGTAGCCCACCGTCTCGCCCTTCACGGCGCGCAGGCCGAAGCCCTGCGAGACGTCGAAGGAGGCGCTTTTCAGCTTGCCGTCGTCCCAGGCCAGCATCTCGCTCTGGGCATATTCGAGGAACAGCTCGCCGTCGTCGGTGCCGGAAAGCGCCTCGCGCACGATGCGCTCGGTGCGGCCCTCGTCGAGGCCGGCGCGCTTGAAGAACAGGTCGTTGGCGGTGGCGAGATGGGACATGGGCACTCCGCAGGCTCAGACAGGAACATAGGCGGCCGTCGTCGATCCGTCATCCCTGGGACCGCCGGCGCCCTGCCGGCTCATGATGGCGGGGCTTCGCGCGGCTTGCCGGGGGGACGCCAGCGGTCCCAGTAACCGGCTGAGACATCGGCGCTTTTCGCCTGCCGAAGTGCGGCAGGCGGACGCATCGCAGTGGCGGGCGAATTGGGATGACCGGGCTTTACGTCCTCTGCTAGATACCGCCATCATCCGCGTGGACATTGCGGCAATCGGCAAGGAGTGGGGGCATGGGTTCGAACAGCGGCGCGTCGCTCGTGAGCCGCCTGTGGACGCTGGTGGCGGCCGGCCTCGCTCTCCTTTTGGGCGCCGGTCTCGCCTTCGCCCAGGATGCCGACAAGGAGTTCGTCGACCTGCCGCACTACGGGCAGATGAACCTGCACCATCCGGCGACCCAGGTCATGGAAGACCTGGTCAGCCTGCATAACCTGCTGCTGGTCATCATCTCGATCATCGTCGTCTTCGTGCTGAGCCTGCTGGTCTACGTGCTGGTGCGCTTCCGCGCCTCGCGCAACCCGGTGCCCTCGCAGGTCACCCACAACACCCTGCTCGAGATCGCCTGGACGGTGATGCCGATCGTCATCCTGATCATCATCGCCATCCCGTCCTTCAAGCTGCTCTACTTCATGGACCGCACGGCCGAGCCCGGGCTGACGATCAAGATCACCGGCAAGCAGTGGAACTGGCAGTACGAGTACCCCGATTACAAGATCGACTTCGAGGCCTTCATCGTGAAGGACCCCGAGTGGGCCAAGCTGTCGGATGCGGAGAAGATCCGCCGCCCGCGCCTGCTCGCCGTCGACCAGGAGCTGGTGGTGCCGGTCAACACCAACGTGCGCTTCTACGTCACCTCGCTCGACGTGATGCACTCCTGGGCGGTGCCGGCCTTCGGCGTCAAGCACGACGCCATCATCGGCCGCCTGAACCAGGGCTGGTTCAACGTCAAGAAGGAAGGCCTGTACTACGGCCAGTGCTCGCAGATCTGCGGCTCGGGCCACGCCTACATGCCGATCGCGGTGCGCGTCGTGTCGAAGGAAGCCTTCGACAAGTGGGTGGCTTCGAAGAAGGCCGCCCAGCTGCCCGCGCCCAGCGAATTTGCCGCCACTGATTTCGCAAGGGTCGAGCCGACGCGCTGATGCGCGCCCGGCCCATTACAGTCGCGTAGACGGAAGGAAGTCGCCATGGCCAGCCACGCCGAGCACGGCGCCCACCACGACGCCCACGGTCACGATCATCACGACCATACGCCGGGGTTCTTCACCCGCTGGTTCCTGTCGACCAACCACAAGGATATCGGCACCCTCTACCTGGTGTTCGCCGTCTGCGCCGGCCTGATCGGCGGCGCGCTGTCGGTCTACATGCGCGCCGAGCTCTACGAGCCGGGCGTGCAGATCATGGGCTGGCACCCCGATCCGGGTCACCACTGGAACTCCGTCGTCACGGCGCACGGCCTGATCATGGTGTTCTTCGTGGTCATGCCGGCGCTGATCGGCGGCTTCGGCAACTGGTTCGTGCCGATCATGATCGGCGCCCCCGACATGGCCTTCCCGCGCATGAACAACATCTCGTTCTGGCTCACCGTGGCCGGTTTCGTGATGCTGCTGTGCTCGGTCTTCCTCGGCGCCGGCGTCGGCACCGGCTGGACGATCTACGTGCCGCTCAGCTCCAAGGGCAGTCCCGGCCCGTCGATGGATTTCGCCATCTTCTCGCTGCACCTCGCCGGCGCCGCGTCGATCCTGGGCGCCGCCAACTTCATCACCACGATCTTCAACATGCGCGCGCCGGGCATGACCCTGCACCGCATGCCGCTGTTCGCTTGGGCGATCCTGGTGACGGCGTTCCTGCTGCTGCTGGCCCTGCCGGTGCTGGCCGGCGCCATCACCATGCTGCTGACCGACCGCAACTTCGGCACCAGCTTCTTCGATCCGGCCGGCGGCGGCGACCCGCTGCTGTTCCTGCACCTCTTCTGGTTCTTCGGCCATCCCGAGGTGTACATCATGATCCTGCCGGCCTTCGGGATCGTGAGCCACATCGTGTCCACGTTCTCGCGCAAGCCGGTGTTCGGCTATCTCGGCATGGCCTATGCCATGGTCGCCATCGGCGTCGTCGGCTTCGTCGTGTGGGCGCACCACATGTACACGGTCGGCATGGACGTCGACACGCGCGCCTACTTCGTCGCCGCGACCATGGTGATCGCGGTGCCCACGGGCGTGAAGATCTTCTCGTGGATCGCCACCATGTGGGGCGGCTCGATCAAGTTCGAGGTGCCGTTCCTGTGGGCGGTCGGCCTGATCTTCCTGTTCACCGTCGGCGGCGTGACCGGCGTCGTACTGGCCAATGCCGGCGTCGATATCGCGCTGCACAACACCTATTACGTCATCGCCCACTTCCACTACGTGCTGTCGCTCGGCGCGGTGTTCGGCATCTTCGCCGGCTACTACTACTGGATCGGCAAGATGTCCGGGCACCAGTACAACGAGTTCTGGGCGCAGGTGCATTTCTGGGGAACCTTCATCGGCGTGAACCTGACGTTCTTCCCGATGCATTTCTCCGGGCTGGCCGGCATGCCGCGCCACTACATCGACTACCCCGACGCCTTCGCGTTGTGGAACAAGGTCTCGTCGATCGGTGCCTTCATCGGCTTCGCCGCGACCCTGGTCTGGTTCGTCTCGGCGATCCACACCGTGTTCTTCAGCAAGAGGAAGGTGGGCGCCAACTACTGGGGCGAGGGTGCCACGACCCTGGAGTGGACCGTCCCGTCGCCGCCGGCCTTCCACACCTTCGACGAGCTGCCGAGGGTCGAGCCTGCGGCGCACCACTGAGGCAGAAGGGGGCGCTGCGGCGCCCCCGGTCTTCTGACGGCGGAACATGAGCGATTTGACCGCGACCACGCTGCAGGTTTCAGGAGCGCACGCCGCCCCGGCGTCCTCGCGCGTGGCCGACTACGTGGCGCTGCTGAAGCCGCGGGTGATGTCGCTGGTGGTGTTCACCGGCATGGTCGGCCTGTGGCTGGCGCCGGGACATATCCACCCGGTGCTGGGCGCCGTGGCCATCGTGGCGATCGCGCTGGGCGCCGGCGCCTCGGGCGCCATCAACATGTGGTACGACCGCGACATCGACGCGGTGATGACCCGCACCCGCAACCGGCCGATCCCGACCGGGGCCGTGGCGCCCGACGACGCGCTGGGCTTCGGCGTGCTGCTGTCGATCTTCTCGGTGGCGCTGATGACGCTGGCGACCAACGCCGTCGCCGGCGGCCTGCTGGCGCTCACCATCCTGTTCTACGTCTTCGTCTACACGGTCTGGCTGAAGCGGCGCACGCCGCACAACATCGTCATCGGCGGCGCCGCCGGCGCCTTCCCGCCGATGATCGGCTGGGCGGCGGTGAGCGGCGACGTGTCGTGGGCCAGCCTGTCGCTGTTCCTGCTGATCTTCTTCTGGACGCCGCCGCATTTCTGGGCGCTGTCGCTGTACTGCGACGACGACTACCGCCGTGCCGGCGTGCCGATGCTGCCGGTGGTCGCCGGCGTGCGCCACACCAAGCTGCAGATGCTGGCCTATTGCCTGCTGCTGCTGCCCGTCGGCCTGATGCCGACGCTGACCGGCGTGGTCGGCTGGGGCTACGGCCTTTACTCACTGGCGGCCGGCATGGTCTTCGTCGGGCATTCGCTGCGCGTGCTGCGCGCACCCGAGGACGACAAGAGTGCGGCGCGGGCGATGTTCCGCTATTCGCTGGGCTATCTCTTCCTGCTGTTCGTGGCCATGGTCGCGGACAGGCTGGCGTTCGGCTGAGGACGGGGCATGGACGTGGCCGCACCAGATCCGCGCAAACCCTACATCACCGAGCGCCACATCCAGCAGCGCGGCAAGAACCGCGTCGTGCTGGCGGTGATCCTCGGCATCTGCCTGCTGTTCTTCGTCATCACCGTCATCAAGTTCGGCGGCGCCGGCGTGCTGCCGGGCAGCGGAGGCTTCAAGTGAGCGGCGCGGCGGACGATCTCGCGCGCCGCAACCGGCGCGTCGTCTCGCTGGTGGCGCTGGGCGTCGCCGGCATGCTCGGCCTGGCCTTCGCCTCGGTGCCGCTCTACGAGCTGTTCTGCAAGGCCACCGGTTTCAACGGCACCACCCAGGTTGCCGCGACGGGTCCCGGCCGCGTCCTGGAGCGCACCGTGCGCGTGCGCTTTGACGCCAACATGGACGCCAACCTGCCGTGGAAGTTCGAGCCGCTGCAGCGCGAGGTCACGGTGCGGCTGGGCGAGGAGAAGCTGATCCATTACCGCGCCACCAACCTCTCGAAGCGCCCGATCGTCGGCACCGCGACCTACAACGTGCTGCCCGACATCGCCGGCCAGTGGTTCAACAAGGTCCAGTGCTTCTGCTTCACCGAGCAGCTTCTGAAGCCGGGCCAGGCGGTCGACATGCCGGTGATCTTCTTCGTCGATCCGGACATGGCGAAGGACCGGGCCTACGACGACATCAACACGATCACGCTGTCGTACACGTTTCATGAGGCGAAGACGCCGCACGCCAAGGAGCTGCTGCGCGCTGAATCCGCCAAAGAATCCGGAAAGGGGAGCTGAACCAATGGCCGAGAGTCACGGCGCACCGAAGCATCCATACCATCTGGTCGATCCCAGCCCGTGGCCGGCGGTCGGCTCGCTCGGCGCGTTCCTGCTTGCGATGGGTGCGATCCTCGGCATGCATCCCGACATCTTCGGCAAGGGCTTCGAGACCTTCCTGAAGTCGGTCGAATG
>CAYNOF010001050.1:0-5780 GCA_964398335.1 uncultured Rhizobiaceae bacterium | reverse complement strand
GGCCGATCACGGTCACGGTCGACGCCAAGACCAAGGTCTACGGCGACGCCGATCCGGTACTGACCTTCACGACGAGCAACCTGGGCACAGGTACCGCCGTGGTGGGCTCGCTGACCCGCACGGCGGGCGAGACGGTGGCCGGTGGTCCCTACGCCATCCTGCAGGGCACGGTGACCAACGCCAACAACCCGAACTACACGATCACCTACGTCGGTGCGAACCTGAGCATCACGGCGCGTCCGATCACAGTGACGGCCGACGGCAAGACCAAGGTCTACGGCGACGCCGACCCGGCGCTGACCTACACGATCACCTCGGGCAACCTGGTGGGCGGCGACTCGCTGAGCGGCGGGCTGACGCGGGTGGCGGGCACGAACGTCGGCAGCTACGCCATCCAGCAGGGCACGCTGGCCGCCAGCTCGAACTACGCCCTGACCTACGTCGGGGCGAACCTGACGATCACGGCGCGGCCGATCACGGTGACGGCGGACGCGAAGACGAAGGTGTATGGCGACGCCGATCCGGCGCTGACCTACCGGTTTACCTCGGGCGACCTGGTCAACGGCGACACGTTGAGCGGCTCGCTCTCGCGCGCGCCTGGCGAGAACTTCGGCATCTACACGCTCGGGCAGGGCACGCTGGCGGCGAGTTCCAACTACCAGATGACCTTTGTCCCCAGTACCTTCTTCATCGTGCCGCGCTCGATCACGGTGACGGCGGATGGCAGGACCAAGGTCTACGGCGACGCCGATCCGGCGCTGACGTACCAGATCACCTCGGGCAACCTGGTCAATGGCGACACGCTGAACGGTGCGCTGACGCGCAACGCCGGCGAGAACGTCGGCGCCTACGCGATCCAGCAGGGCACGCTCACCAGCTTCAACAACGCCAATTACGCCATCACCTATGTCGGCGCCAATCTCAGCATCACGGCTCGGCCGATCACGGTCACGGCGGATGCGAGGACGAAGGTGTATGGCGACGCCGACCCGGCGCTGACGTATCAGGTCACCGCGGGCAACCTTGTCGGCGCCGACACGCTGAGCGGCGCGCTGACGCGCAACGCCGGCGAGAACGTCGGTGCCTACGCGATCCTGCAGGGCACGCTGGCGAACGCGAACTACGCCATCACCTATGTCGGGGCCAACCTCAGCGTGACGGCGCGTCCGATCACGGTCACGGCGGATGGCAAGACCAAGGTGTACGGCGATGCCGATCCGGCGCTGACCTATCAGGTCACGTCGGGCAACCTGGTCGGCGCGGACACGCTGAGCGGCGCGCTGACGCGGGCGGCGGGGCAGAACGTCGGCGCCTACGCGATCCTGCAGGGCACGCTGGCGAACGCGAACTACGCCATCACCTATGTCGGGGCGAATCTCAGCATCACGGCGCGGCCGATCACGGTCACGGCCGACGACAAGTCGAAGGTCCAGGGAGCGCCGGATCCGGTCCTCACCTGGCAGCTGACCTCGGGGAATGTCGTGTTCGGCGACCTGCCGGCCGGCGCGCTGACGCGGGCCGCCGGCGACCAGCCGGGCACCTACGCCATCACCCAGGGCTCGTTCACCTTCGGGACGAACTACCAGCTGACCTTCGTCGACGGCCTGCTGACGATCAACCCGAGCCCGTCCAATCCGTTCCCGACCATCGCCGGCGGCACGGCGCCCAATGGCGGCAACGGCGTGCTCGCCGGGCTGTTCTCGTCCGGCACCAGCGGCATCCGCTCGGGCACCTTCCGCGATATCGACGAGAGCGGCACGCCGGACACCGGCGCCGCTGCCCAGGGAACGTCGCCCAACTGCCAGATCAACGCGCAGGGCACGTTGATCTGCCCGCAGGTCTCGCCGTAAGAACACAGGCACGGACCCCGGATCGATCGATCCGGGGTCTGGCCGCATCACCGCCGCTCGGCCGAGCCGCCATGCGCGCATCGGAGGAGGACCGCCTGTGCTTTCCAAACTGACCATCAGGGGTATGGCGGCTGCATTGGTTGCGGTCGTCGGTCTGGCCACCGCCGCACCGGCCGGCTGGGCGCAGACCGCGGCGCCAGCCCCGGCGCCCAGCGCGCCGCCGGCCGCGGCCAAGACCGCCTACGAGGTCACCGGCTTCCGCGGCGCGCGCTTCGACATGGACGAAACCCAGCTCCGCGCCGCCATCCTGGCCGATTTCGGCGTCAAGCCGGAGGCCATCAAGGTGGTGCCCAACGCCATGGAGCGCACCACGGCGCTGATCGTGTCGCTGCCGACCTTGGACCCGGGGCCGGGCCCCGCAACGGTGGTCTACATCCTGGGTTACAAAACCAAGAAGCTGATCCAGGTGAACCTGGTGTGGACGCAGAACACCACCCCGGACAAGGCCGATAGCGGCCCGTATCTCGTGGCCGGCGTCCAGTTGGCCAATTATTTCAACGGATTCGCCTGGCGCGACGGCAAGGTGACGATGGGCGCCCCGTCCGGCCCGCATACCCTGGTGCTGTTTGCCGCCGAGGACGGCAAGACCGGCGCGGTCCAGGTGGTGGTCGACGGCGTGGCCTTCCAGAGCAAGGACGGCAAGGTCGAGACCGCCCCGCAGGCCCCGGGCAGCATCAGCCTGCGGGTCGCCTATATCGCCAACCGGACCGCCCCCGACATCTTCAAGCTGGAGCCCGGGCGATTCTAGGGCCGCCCGGCAATTTTCCTGACCTTTCTGGCGTTTAGCAAAGTAGACATGACTCCCATGGTAAAGGCATAGTTACCCGGAGAAAAACTGCACAAAGACTGATGAACCGCGTCCGGCTCTTCCTCCTCATGACCGTGCTCGCGGCCTTTCCGCTGGCTGGTGCGCTCGGTCAACCGCAACCGTCGCCCGGCCAGCTCGCGCCGCCGCCCGGGCCGCGGATCGAGCCCCAGCCGACGCCGGGCACGATCTCGATCCCGCCCTCGGCGCCGACCGCGGCCCCGCCGGGCGCCGCCAATGTCGAGCTCGTCGTCGGCAACGTCACCGTCGATGGCGGCTTCCTCGAGCTCGATGCGGCTACAAGGGCGCAGGTCGACGGCCTCGCCGGCAAGCGCGTGCGGGTCGCCGATGTCTACGCCGTCGCCGGCAGCGTCGAGCGCTACTACGCGTCGAAAGGCTACTTCCTCACGCGCGTCGTGATCCCGCCGCAGCAGGTGCGCGACGGCGGCACGCTGACCATGCGGGTCGTCGACGGCTTCATCGATTCGGTCGATACGTCGGCCCTGCCGCGCCCGATCCGTTCGCGCGTCGAAAGCATGCTGGCGGACCTGGTCGGCCGCAAGCAGCTGCAGTATCCGCTGGTCGAGCGCCGGCTGCTGCTGGCGGGCGACACGCCCGGCGCGACCCTGAAATCGACGATCGTGCCCGGCCGCGAGGTCGGCGGCGTGCGCCTGGTGGTGAGCGGCACGCACCGCCTGGTCGAAGGCGAGGTGGCCTTCGACAATTCCGTGTCGACCGAGTTCGGCATCGTCACCGTCACGACCAGCGTGGCGGTCAATTCGCCGTTCGGCTTCGGCGAACAGATCTACGGCTCGGTCGGCGGCCCGCCGACCCACGGCTTCATCGGCTCCGAGGCGCTGCGCCGCTTCGGCGTGGTCGGCACCACCGTGCCGCTGGGCTTCGACGGCCTGCTGCTGAACATCGAGGGCGTCTACTCGACGACCCGTCCGTTCGCCGGGCCGGGCACCCTGCCGACCGAGAGCGACTATTTCCGCGCCTCCGCGCGGCTCCTGTATCCGCTGATCCGCGCGCGAGACGAGACGCTGGTCCTGCGTCTGGGCTTCGAGGTCATCAACGAGAACCAGCGGGCGCTGGGCTTCGACACGACGCTGTATGCCGACCGCATCCGGCCGCTGCGCGTCGGCGCGACCTGGACGCGCAGTTTCGAGACCGGCACGCAGATCATGCTGGCCGGCGATCTGTCGCGCGGGCTGGGCATCTTCGGCAGCCGCGGCCGCAACGACGCGACGGTGGACCTGCCGATCTCGCGCGCCCAGGCCGACGACGATTTCACCAAGGCCGAGATCAAGGCGCGCCTCTTCCAGCGCCTACCCCGGGGCTTCGGCGTCGAGGGCACGTTCAACGGCCAGTACGCCTTCAACGGATCGCTGGTGAACGCCGAGCAGTTCACGCTGGGCGGACCGCGCCGGCTGAGCGCCTACGACCAGTCGACCCTGGCCGGCGACCACGGCTGGCTGCTGCGCGGCGAATTGCAGTACTCCGAGCTGTTCGACGTCGGGCCGATGCGCGTGCTGGTGACGCCGTACGGCTTCGCCGCGCGCGGCGTGGTCTATCTCGACAGCCCGACGGTGACCGAGTTCTCGAGCAGCGGCGCCTGGTCGCTCGGGTTGGGCGTGCGCAGCATCATGTCGAACTTCCTCACCGTCGCGCGCGAGGGCGAGTTCGGCTTCGAGGTGGCGCGGCAGATCTCGGATCGGGCGGGAACGCTCGACGCCTGGCGCATCAACGTCAACGGCGCGATCCGGTTCTGACGGCGGGCGCGTCGGAGGCGGCGCCGCGCACCCAGCCCAGAGCCGGGGCGACCACCTCGGCGACCAGTTCGATCGAGCGCAGGATCCAGGGATGCGGCGGATCGATCGAGTGCACCTGCACCGTGAGATCCGTCGAGCGGCGCAGGGTGTCGTCGGCCTGCAGCGAGGCGATCACCTCCTCGGGCGTGCCGACATGCGCGTCGAAGGCGGTGATCAGGTCGCCCACCAGCTTGCCGCCGCTGAGATCGCCGATCTCGGCCAGCCGGTGGCGCAGGCGCGCCAGCCCGGTCTCGGCGAAGCGCAGCGCCTCGGCGCGATCGTCGGCGACGTAGACCGATCGCGAGGCGAGGATGCGCGGCTCGCAGCCGCGCGGCAGCGCCCCGAGATAGGCATCGATCATCGGGTTCTGGATCTCGGCCAGCGAGGCGCGCGGCTGGCCCGGTGCGCGCGGCTGGGTGCGTGACAGCATCAGCCCGTCGCCCGCCAGCCCGGCACGGCGCGCGCCCTCGACGCTGAAGGTCGCCTGCCAGATGCGCTCGACCAGGGTCGGGCTGGCCGGGTAGAGCCGGTCGCCGCCGTCCAGCGTGCCGCCCGACCACGCGGTGCGCAGCACGTCGAGATGCGCCGAGAACAGCTTGTGCCGGTCCGCGGCGTCGAGGCCGAAGGCGGTGAAGGCGGAGAGGTTGCCGCCCGGCCCGACGCCCAGCTCGAGCCGCTGCCCGCACATCAGGTCGAGCACCGCGGCGTCCTCGGCGACGCGGATCGGCAGCTCCAGCGGCAGGGTCACGATGCCGGTGCCCAGCCGGATGGTCCGCGTGCTCGCCGCGACATGCGCGAGGAACACGAACGGCGCGGGCAGGCCGCCTTCGCCCTCGTGGAAATGGTGCTGGGCGATCCAGGCCGAGTCGAAGCCGCAGCGCTCGGCATGCGCGATCTGCTCGGTGCACAGGCGATAGCGCTCGGCGGCGCCGGTGTCGTCGAGCAACCGTGAGAAGAAGCCCAGGCGTTTGATCGGAAAGGAGCTCATGGCCGCAACTCTGCCTCGGAACCGGCGGGAGGTGAATAGGCCGGCGCATGCCGGCCGGGAATGGCGTCGAGCAATTCGCGCGTGTAGTCGCTCCGCGGCCGCGCGAAGACGGCGCCGACCGGCCCGTCGTCGACCTGCCGGCCGTTGTTCATCACCGAGACGGTGTCGGAGATCTGCTGCACCACCGCGAGGTCGTGCGACACGAACAGGTAGGTCAGCGCGTAGGCCTTCTGCAATTCGTCGAGCAGCGAGAGGATCTGCGCCTG
>CAYNOF010001049.1:0-1589 GCA_964398335.1 uncultured Rhizobiaceae bacterium | reverse complement strand
GGCGTCGAGTGGGGCTATGGCGCCATGGGCAACGCCCGCTGGAAGGGTGTGCGGCTGAAGGACATCCTCGCCAAGGCAGGCGTGCCCGATGGCACCATCGAGGTCCAGGTCGACGGCGCCGACAAGGGGCTGCTCGACAAGACGCCGGACTTCGTCAAGAGCATCCCGCTGTCCAAGGCACTCGATGAGAACACGCTGATCGCCTACGAGATGAACGGCGCGCCGCTGCCGCACTTCAACGGCTTTCCGGCGCGCCTGATCGTGCCGGGCTGGACCGGGACCTACTGGATGAAGGCGCTCGCCAGCATCAAGCCGCTGACCAAGCCGGAGGACAATTTCTGGATGAAGGCGGCCTACCGGGTGCCGGCGAAGCTGTTCCCCTCGGTCGAGCGGTTCACCTCGCAGGAGACCGCCGCCAACACGCCCATCACCGAGATCCTGGTGAACTCCATCATCACCAGCCCTGCCAATGGCGAGAAGGCCAAGGCCGGTCCGCTGACCGTCAAGGGCATCGCCTGGGACGCCGGCTTCGGCATCCGCGACGTCGAGGTCTCGACGGATGGCGGTAAATCGTGGTCGACAGCGACGCTTGGCACCGATCTCGGCCGCTTTTCCTTCCGCGAATGGAGCTTTCCGGTCACCGCTCGTGCCGGCAAGCTGTCGATCCTGGCGCGCGCCAGCAACGGTGCCGGCCAGACGCAGGTCGGCAAGGCGCTGTTCAATCCCGCCGGCTATCACCACAACGTCTTCCACAACGTCACCGTCGACGTCGCCTGAGGAGGGCCGGATGAACATGCGCGCTCGGACGGCCCTGGTCGCCGCCAGTCTCCTGCTGCTGGCTGCGCCGGCGGTACAGGCCGACGAATTCTCCATCAAGCTGAAGCCCGGCGACGGCGCCGAGGTGACGCAAGGCCAATGCGCCGCCTGCCACAGCCTCGACTACATCCAGATGAACTCGCCGTTTCCCAAGCGGGCCGTCTGGGAAGCCGAGGTCACCAAGATGATCAAGGTCTTCGGCGCCACCATCGACGACAAGGATGCCAAGTCGATCATCGACTACCTGGCCAAGAACTACGGCAGCTGAGTTCGCCGCGCGCCGCGGCGCAGCGCTCGTCGCGGCCGTCCCTTTCCGGTGGACGTGGCCATGCGCCAGTGGCCGGCGGCTCATGTCGACCGGCGAGTCGAACGCCACCCCGGGCGTTCAAGCCGTGGTCACGACTGGTCTGAAAAGTTGGAGCGGGCGAAGGGATTCGAACCCTCGACCCCGACCTTGGCAAGGTCGTGCTCTACCCCTGAGCTACGCCCGCGCTCCGTGCGGTGGGGGCGGGAGATAGCGGCTTTCCTTCGGCTTGGCAAGCTTGCTAAGCAGCCGCCCATGGACAGCGAAATACCCGACGGCCACGACCTGCCGACCACACCGCAAACCCTGCTGGCGCTCCTGACCACGCTGGGCATCGCGCACGAGACGGTGCAGCACGAGGCGGTCTTCACCGTCGAGCAGTCGAGCCGCGTCAATGCGCAGCACGAGCCGCTGCGCCAGGGCGTGCACATCAAGAACCTCTTCCTGCGCAACAAGCGCGAGGAGATGT
>CAYNOF010001048.1:0-2487 GCA_964398335.1 uncultured Rhizobiaceae bacterium | reverse complement strand
GAATGATCGCGGCGATGCCCCAGGGCGAGGTCCAGTCGATCCAGGACGGCAGCAGCGCCGGCCCGGCCAGCAGGGCCGCGATCATCGACACGAAGCCGCTCAGCAGCGGCTCGAGGAAAACCGTGACCGGCACCATCAGCCAGCGCAGCCGCGCCCAGCGTACCTGGCGGTCCCAGATGTCGCGCCAGCGCCGTTTCGGCCGGGGAAAGGCCGGCACGACATCGGCCACCGTGGTGCGCAGGCCGGCGGCGCGCATCGCCGCCAGCAACGACTGGTCCTCGGCGATCTCGATCGAGAAGGCGTCGACGCCGCCGATCTTCTCGAAGGCCGCGCGCGAGAACAGCAGGATGCCACCGCAGGCCGCCTGGATGCCGATCTTGTCGAGGGCGAAGATCATGCGCGCCGAGTAGCCGTTGAGCATGGTGCACTCGGCCTCGGCGGCCCAGTTGCGCGCCCCGCGCGGCGGCTTCAGCCCCTGCACCAGGCCGGTGCGTTCGTTGATCATGGCGCCCATGGCGCGCAGCTCGTGGACCCGCAGCAGGCTGCCGCTATCCATCACCACGATCAGCGGACGGCTCGCTGTTTCAAGGCCTTTGGCGATATTGTTAACCTTGGGATTGAACGAGACATTGGCCCGGCCGATCAGCAGCGGCGGCATCTCGCCGGTCAGGTAGGCCCAGTGCAGGGTCACCCGCTCGGCGGCAGGATCATCATATTCCTCAACGCAAATAAGGACTTCGGCTCCAGCCTTCGCCAAATCGACGAGGGCCGCGACATAGGCCGCCGAGGCGTCACCGTCGCCCACCATGGGCGCCACGATGGTGAAAGCGGACGCCGGCGGCGGCTCACCCATCGGCTTGCGGTGGCGCACCAGGGCCAGGAGGTGGGTCGCGACATGCCACCCGGTCGCCACGCACCACAGGATCGCGGCGATCGTCACGCTGAGGCCGGTGGCGGTCATTCTGGCGGTCGAGGAAGGATCAAGGGAAGAAGGACGATGCCTCAGGCGCGGCCGTCGGGCACCGACGGGCGGTGGTCCGCCCAATCGAGCTGCCACCACGGCCGGCGCGGCGTGGCCGGGTCGATCAGGGCCCGCCAGTTCGGCTCCGGCCGGTAGGTGCCGAAGACGCGGTCCCACCAATCGACGCTGATGCCATAGTTGTGCCCGGGCTGGTTGCGCTTGTGGTGGATGAAGTGCACCGGCGACGCCGACTGCCAGAACACCAGGCGCGGGTCCTCGTGCTGGGCCTGATGGCACCAGGCGGCGAAGATCGCGTGGATCGCGGCGCCGGCCACGGCGGGGATGGCGAACCAGCCGCCGGTGACGAAGTACCAGTCGGGCGCCACGAACAGCGCGGCGGCGATCAGCGCGCCCGCGGCGTAGTCGCGGAACTCCTGCAGCACGCCCTGGCCCAGGCCTTCCACATGGTGGTCGCCATGGCGCTTGATCAGGAAGCGCCCGACCCAGCGATTGTGCATGCCGCGATGGATCCAGTACTCGCCCAGCGTGCCGAGCACGAAGCCGATGACGAGTCCGGATATGGCAAGGCCTGCCTGAAGCATGGCGTCCGGTTATCCATTAGAGAGGTTGAAACGATCTGTTAACAGGTCGCGGTGACATTGTCAGTGTCGCATCGAGTCACAATGCGTGTGTCCTAGCCCCTGGGCAGGCGCGGCAAAAGCCGCTGCGACCCGCTGCAACACCTTGTTACAGTGGGGAAATCGTCTGTCGGGGGAATCGTGACCTATCGCTACGCCATCTACGCCGCCCCCGCTCCCGGATCCGCCCTCGCCAACCACGCCGCCGCCTGGCTGGGACGCGATGCGTTGAGTGGGCTGCCGCGACCGCAACCCCTGCCCCAGTCGATGCAGATGGACACGCTGGTGGCGATCACCCGCGAGGCCGACCGCTACGGCTTCCACGGCACGCTCAAGCCGCCCTTCCAGCTCGCCGAGGGCCGCGACGAGGCCGCACTGGTGGCCGCGCTCGAGGCCTACGGCGCCCACACAGCGCCGGTCGATCTGGGCCTGCTGTCGGTTCAGGACCTCTCGGGCTTCATCGCCCTGCGGCCGATCGAGAGCCCGCCCGCACTGCTGGCCCTGGCCGCCGACATCGTCGAAGCCTTCGACGGCTTCCGCCGCCCGCCCGACACGGCCGAGTTGGCGCGCCGACGCGCCCACGGGCTGACACCGGCGCAGGAAACCAACCTCGAGCGCTGGGGCTATCCCTACGTGATGGACGACTTCCGGCTGCACTTCACCTTGACCAGCCGTCTGCCCTCGGCCGAGCGTGCGCCGCTGATCGGCTGGCTCGCGCGCTACTTCGCGCCGGTCCTGGAACGCCCCTTCGTGATCGACACGCTGTGGCTGTTCGTCGAGCCCGAGCCGGGCGCGCCGTTCCGTCAGGCCAGGGGCTTCGCGCTCACCGGCAGGAGCTGATCGATCAGCCGCGCGAAGGCGGCCACCGCGTCGGCGAGATCGCCGTCA
>CAYNOF010001047.1:0-6559 GCA_964398335.1 uncultured Rhizobiaceae bacterium | reverse complement strand
CGGCCGCGCCGGCTCCACAGGGTCGCGCCGCTGGCCGGCGGCGTCTCGGTGGGGGGTGCCCCGGCGCCGCGGCGCGCCGGGAAGAGCCAGTCGGTCGTCCAGCGACGCCACCAGCTCGTGTTGGTGCGCGTCGTCTCCGGCGGCCGTTTCGGTTCCGGTGGATCAGCCGTCGCGGTACCGGTATCCGATGCCATACAGCGTCTCGATCTGCTCGAAGTTCTCGTCGACCTCGCGGAACTTCTTGCGCAGTCGCTTGATATGGCTGTCGATGGTGCGGTCGTCGACGTAGATGGTCTCGCCGTAGGCGGCGTCCATCAGCTGGTCGCGGTTCTTGACGTGGCCCGGCCGCTCGGCAAGCGACTTCAGCAGCAGGAACTCGGTGACCGTGAGGTTCACCTGCTTGCCCTTCCACACGCACAGATGCCGCGACGGATCGAGGGTCAGCTCGCCGCGCACCAGCCGATCCGCCTCCTTGACCTCGCCCTCGGCGCCGGCCGGGCCGCGCTCGCCGCGGCGCAGCAGGGCGCGGATGCGCTCCAGCAGCAGCCGCTGCGAGAACGGCTTGCGGATGTAGTCGTCGGCGCCCATGCGCAGGCCGAGCACCTCGTCGATCTCCTCGTCCTTGGAAGTCAGGAAGATGACCGGCATGGTCTGGGTCTTGCGCAGCCGGTTCAGCAGCTCCATGCCGTCCATTCGCGGCATCTTGATGTCGAGGATGGCGAGGTCCGGCGGCGACTGGTTCAGCCCGTCCAATGCGCTGACGCCGTCATTATAGGTCCGCACCTGGAAGCCTTCGGCTTCCAGCAGCATCGACACTGATGTGAGGATGTTCCGGTCGTCGTCGACCAGGGCGATCGATTTCTTCACGGGATTGTCTCCGGGCTGGCCGCGCCTTGCGGGCGCGTCGCCCCGTTTGACCACAGGATGACCCGAGGTGGAAGGGGTCGGGACGGCCCCACATATAAGCAGTTGACCCTGCCAGACCACTGATTCAGGTTTCCGACGATGTCGGCCCCCCACGACATACGGCCCGCGACACAGGCACAGGACCTGATGCGCAGGCTGGATCGCGTGTCGCTGGCAACGTCGCTGCCGGCCGACGGGTTGCCTTGGCCCTACGCCTCGCTGGCGCTGACGGCGGTCGACCACGACCTGTCGCCCATCCTGCTGATCAGCGAGCTGGCCGAGCACAGCAAGGCCATCGCCGCCAGCCCCCGGGTCTGCCTGTTGTTCGATGGCACCGGCGGGTTGGACCAGCCGCTGACCGGCCCGCGGCTGTCGCTGTTCGGCGTGGCGGCCAGGAGCCAGGAGCCGAGGCTGCGCGCACGCTTCCTGGCCCGGCACCCCGACGCCCGGATGTACGCCGACTTCCGCGATTTCAGCTTCTACCGGATCGCCATCGAGCGTGCCCATTTCGTCGCCGGCTTCGGCCGCATCGACACCATCGACGGCGCGGCGCTGCGCATCGACCCGAGCCCGTGGCAGGCGCTCATCGAGCGCGAGGCTGACATCGTCGGCCACATGAACGAGGACCACGCCGACGCCGTCGGCCTCTATGCCACCCGGCTGTTGGGCCTCGCGCCGGGCGAGTGGCGGATGACCGGCATCGACGCCTTCGGCTGCGACCTGCGCTGGCGCGGCCAGGTGGCGCGGTTGGCTTTCGATGCGCCGGTCGCCGATGCCGAGAGCGCGCGCAAGGCGTTGGTCGACATGGTACGGCGCGCCCGGGCCGTGGCCGCATGATGACTTGAGGCGCTGCCCGAGATTTGTCACCGCCCCTTCGCGACCCGCTGAAGTCGTCTCGCAACCGCAGCAAGTCCTTTGTGCGCCAGCGAAAAAATCGCCACGCGGAAGGTTTAGGCGGCGGCGTGTCGCAGATCGGCAACTTCTCCACTTCCATGCCGATAAATGCCGTGTTTTCGGCTTCATTGCGGCCCCAGCCGCCATTATGGTCGCCGCCTCTACAGTCCACGGGCGGAAACGAATACCCCTCGCGTCGCGCCATACGACGACTAAGCCCAGGAGAGCTTCACGTGCATCAGGCAGGACCGGTCATCAGCAAACATGGCCTCGGCGCACTCGGCGCCAGCGTCTCGGGCAATGCCTCCTTCCGGCTGAACAACCTCGGCAATGTCTACTGGAACCTGTCGGTGCCGGCGCTCTACGAGCAGGCGCTGCGCCGCAAGGAGGGCGTGCTCGCCGCCGGCGGCCCGTTCTGCGTGCTGACCGGCGTGCACACCGGCCGCACGCCCACCGACAAGTTCTTCGTCCGCGAGCCCGGCAGCGAATCGAAGATCGACTGGGGCAAGACCAACAAGCCGATGGAGCCCGCGAAGTTCGAGGGCCTGCTGGCGCGCATGATGGCCTATGCCCAGCGCCGCGACCTCTTCGTGCGCGAGTGCTACGGCGGCGCCGACCCGGCGCACCGCATCAAGGTGCGGGTGATCACCGAGACCGCCTGGCACAACCTCTTCGCCATGAACATGTTCCTGCGCCCGCCGATGCAGGACCTCGCCGAGTTCGAGCCCGACTTCACCATCCTGCAGCTGCCCGGCTTCCAGGCGATCCCGGAGATCGACGGCACCAACTCCGACTGCGCCATCGTCTGCGATTTCGGCCGCCGGCTGGTGGCGATCTGCGGCACCTGGTACGCCGGCGAGATCAAGAAGTCGGTGTTCACCATCCTGAACTACCTGCTGCCCGAGAAGAACGTGCTGCCGATGCATTGCTCGGCGAACATCGGCCCCCGCGGCGATGTGGCGATCTTCTTCGGCCTGTCGGGCACCGGCAAGACGACGCTGTCGGCCGATGCCTCGCGCACCCTGATCGGCGACGACGAGCATGGCTGGGGCGAGCACACCGTCTTCAACTTCGAGGGCGGCTGCTACGCCAAGGTGATCAAGCTCAGCCGCGAGGCCGAGCCCGAGATCTACGCCACCACCGAGCGCTTCGGCACGGTGCTGGAGAACGTGGTCGTCGATCCGCAGACCGGCCTGCTCGACCTCGACAGCGCGAAATACGCCGAGAACACCCGCGCCTGCTATCCGCTGGATTTCATCCCCAACGCCAGCCCGACCGGCATCGCCGGCACGCCCGAGAACATCATCATGCTCACCGCCGATGCCTTCGGCGTGCTGCCGCCGATCAGCCGGCTGTCGCCCGAGCAGGCGATGTACCACTTCCTCAGCGGCTACACGGCGCGCGTCGCCGGCACCGAGAAGGGCGTGAAGGAGCCGCAGGCGACCTTCTCGACCTGCTTCGGTGCGCCGTTCATGCCGCGTCATCCGACGGTCTACGCCAAGATGCTGGGCGAGAAGATGAGCAGGCAGAACGTGAAGTGCTGGCTGGTCAACACCGGCTGGTCGGGCGGCGGCTTCGGCGTCGGCGAGCGCATGTCGATCCGGCACACCCGCTCGATGGTGCGCGCCGCGCTCGACGGCCGCCTCGCACAGGTCGCCACGACATCGGATCCGAACTTCGGCATGCAGGTGCCGTCGGCCTGCCCCGACGTGCCTGACGATGTGCTGAATCCGAAGAGCGCCTGGAAGGACAAGAGAGCCTACGACCGGGCCGCGCGCGACGTCGCGCAGCGCGTCGAGTAGAACTTCAAGCAGTTCGAGCCGGCGGTCGCCGACAAGGTGATGAAGGCCGCGATCCGCGCCGCCGCCTGATCCGCTCAGTCATCCCATCGTGAAGGCCCGCATATCGTGCGGGCCTTTTCATTGCCGCGTTATTCCGCGGCCATCCGCTTGGCGAGGCCGGGCACCGGCGCGTGGGTGATCTCGCTCTGGCGGGCGCGCACGTCGAACATGCGGATCTGCAGTTCGCCCAGCGCCGTGTTGGCCTTCATGCGCGCGACGATCGGGCCGTCGACGTATGCCTGCGCCGTGGCGCGATCCTCGAAGCAGTAGATGCCGCCGGAGCGCTGCTCAGCCTCGTCGTCGAGCCAGATCTTCCATTGCAGGCCGTCGACCGAGAGGAAGGGCTTGGCGGTGTCGTCGGTGTAGCGGGCATCCCACTGGGCCTTGGGCATGTCGGGACGGCGGTAGTTGATCTGGACGATGACCATCGGATCCTCCCGCGCTCGTGTGGCGCTTCGCTAGCAGTAGCACACTATTTACCTTCCTTTGCGGGGGAAGGTAGAGCAGAAAACCATATGCCATCGGCATCCGATGGCAGTTCACGACAATCGTAGAGGCGGAAATAGGGCCTGTCGCGCATCAGGCGTACCCTGCTCCAGCGTTTCCCTCTGGAGCTTCTGATGCCTCGCGCCCGTCTGATCTCACCCGAATTCTGGACCTCGGAGAAGGTCGTCGACTGCCCGCCAATGACCCGCTTGCTGCTGCTCGGCCTGAGCAATTTCGCCGACGATTTCGGCGTGCTGCCGTTGCGGCCACGCACCTTGCGCCTGCAGGTCTTCCCCGGCGATGCGCTCGACGACGACCAGGTGCGCGCCATGCTCGAGGACCTGGTGGCGCACGGCCTGATGCGCCGCTACACGGTCGACGACGAGGAGTATTTGGCGATCGTCGACTGGGAAGTCCACCAGCGCGTCGGCAAGCGCGCTCGGCGCCGCTACCCGGTCCTTCCATCTACCCGCGACGGCGGGTCGGGGGAGGGGTCTGGTGCCTCGATCCCGACGCCCGACGATAACAAACCAGTGCAGCGTCCCGTCCTCGACCCGCCACCTGCACCCACCGCCGGCGATCCATCGTCCCCGCCCGAGGCCGCATCCGATGCAGCGGCCGACGCAGCCTGGCGCGACGCCGTCGAGGGCGCGCTGCGGCGCAACTGGGGCGCCGATGTGCCCACCGACATCGCGCGGCATGCCGCCCGATGGCGTGCCCAGGGCCGCGACCTCGCGCGCGACGTGCTGCCGGCGATCGTCAGGGTCGTCGGCGTCGCCGTCGAGTTCAACAAGCCATTGCGCCTAGAGCTGGTGGACGGCGCCATGGCCCGCCGGACGGCGCCGGCGCATGCCGCGTAGGCCATAACCAACCATAGAAATCGCCGCCAATGGCCGATGACCATCGCAGACCATAACAATCGGGCGATCTTGGCTTCCCCGGTCCAAACACGGGGGACGATAGTACCCTCTGCGCTCGCCCTCAGTCCCGGAGACCGCCGATGTACGCCCCGCCCAAGCCGATCCCGGCCACGATCTTCACCGCGATGCCCGAGCAGTTCCGCAAGAAGCGGCGCACCAAATGGGGCGACTTCAACGCTGCCGGCCAGGAGCTTGACTGCTTTCTGGAAGGACCGAGCTTCGATCGTGCCGGCAATCTATGGGTCACCGACATTCCCTTCGGCCGCATCTTCCGCATCTCGCCGCAGGGTGAGTGGACGCTGGTGACGGAGTACGAGGGCTGGCCGAACGGGCTGAAGATCCACAAGGACGGCCGCATCTTCATCACCGATTACCTGCGCGGCATCGTCCTGCTCGATCCCGCCAGCGGCAAGGTGACGCCGCTGATCGACACGGTGAAGTCGGAGAGCTTCAAGGGCGTCAACGACCTGTTCTTCGCCGCCAATGGCGATCTCTATTTCACCGACCAGGGCCAGACCGGCCTGCACGATCCCACCGGCCGGGTCTATCGCTACGATATGTCGGGCAGGCTGGAGCGCCTGATCGACACCGTGCCCAGCCCCAACGGCCTGGTGATGAACCTGCACGAGACCGTGCTCTATGTCGGTGTGACGCGCGACAACGCGATCTGGCGCCTGCCGATCATGCCCGACGGCACGGTCAGCAAGGTCGGCCGCTTCATCCAGCTCTCGGGCAGCCATTCCGGCCCCGACGGCGTCGCGCTCGACGCCGAGGGCGGCGTGATCGTCGCGGTGCCCAGCACCAGCGTCTGGCGCTTCGATGCGCTCGGCCGTCCGACGCATGTGCTGGATGCCGGCGACGACATCTTCTGCACCAACATCGCCTTCGGCGGCGAGGCCAACCGCTCGCTGTTCTGCGTCGTCTCGCGGTCGAGCCGCAAGGTGCCGGGCGGCACCATCCTCAGGGCCGAGATGCCGGTTGCCGGCAAGGCGATGTTTTCGCACATGTAGGTGATTGGGCGAGCCGAACCGACGGCGGCACCCCATGTTAAGATCGTATGCCGTCACCGGCTGGAGCCCTCTTGCCGCTCGACCAGGGAACCCGCAAAGGCCGTCTGCGACGCATCTTGAGCGTCGGCGACAGAACAGAGCGTGCGCGGCAGGTCCTGCGCGCGCGGCTGAAGGCCCGCCGCCTGCGCGTGCGCATCGTCACGGCCCTGATCCTGGGTTTCCTCGTCGTCGCCGGCATCGCCGCCGCCTCGTTCGCCTGGACGGTGTTCGGCGCCGGCGAGACCACCGAGCGCCTGCTGCTCGATCGCAGCCGGCGCATCCTCGACGCCGAGGTCCGCGTGCTGCGCGACCGCCTCGATCCGGTGGCCGACCAGATGGCCTATATCGCGCGCCTCGCCGCGAAGGGCCGCATCGACATCACCTCGCCCGCGGCGATTTCCGACGTCCTGGCCACCGCCGTCGAGCGCCTGCCGCAGACCTCGGGCGCGGCCTTCGCCGGGCT
>CAYNOF010001046.1:0-1065 GCA_964398335.1 uncultured Rhizobiaceae bacterium | reverse complement strand
TGGTGGGATTGGCCAATTGAAAAAATAAAACAAGAACGCAATTTTTTTCTTAACTGGATACCCGGTACTGGTACCAATAGGGGTTAACAAATTCACCTTGTATCTTTTTTCTATTTAATAGACATAACCTAACCAGTAAGTGGAATAAAACGATAGCAATATGCATGATAAGCCTGATCTTTTTGGACAGGTCTCAGTTATAATGCCTGCTTATAATGCCGGAAATTATCTACACGAAGCTGTTGACAGCATCCTTCGGCAAACCTACCCCAACTGGGAATTGTTGATTTGCAATGATGCCTCCACCGACTCCACTCCCGATCGTATGGCAACATTTAATGATCCCAGGATAAAACTATTTACCAATGAAAGAAATCTCGGTTATTTAAAAACCTGTAACAAGTTATTTACCCTTTGTACCGGTGACTATATTACATTTTTGGACGCGGACGATACCTGCGAGCCGGACAGGATTGAAAAACAACTTGCTGCTTTTTCCCAGGATCCGGCTTTAGGGCTGGTGGGTACCTGGGTACATATAACCGGGCCAGCCGGGCAGCTGTTACGGGAGAACCGGCGACCTGTCTCTCATGAAGAAATCATGAAAGAGATTTACCGGCAAAATCCGTTTTGCTCTGCTACCGTGATGATAAAAAAGGACGTGTACCATACGATTGGCGGATACCGGGAGGCATTTGACGGGTACTCGTACCAGGATTACGACTGGACATTCCTGATTGCCGAAAAATACAAGAGCATAAACCTGCCGGAATTTTTGTACAGCTACAGGCAACATGAGCATTCCAATTCAAAAGCTGTAACAATCGAGCGAAGAATTGGAGATAAGCTGGTGCTGGCGCTTGCCCGGCAGCGGGCAGATAAAGGATACGATTGTCTTCAGGCAGGAGCAGTAGACGAGTTTGCCAAACTGGTTGATGAGCTTTCAACACCCTACCAGGAGGATCAATCGCTTTTGTACCAGGAAACCGCGGTGGCCTTGTTGTATGCCGGGCTTTCAAAAAAAGCCCTCCGGGTTAGTTGGAAAGCTATTTGCCAGGATCCCTT
>CAYNOF010001045.1:0-2631 GCA_964398335.1 uncultured Rhizobiaceae bacterium | reverse complement strand
GCGGCGTCTGTTGCGAGAGGGCCGGGCCGGCGAGCCCGCCCAGGGCGAGGCCGACCGCTGAGGCGACGCCATAGCTTCTCAATGAACCCGGTTTCTTGACCGCCTTGGCAGCGGCTTTTCCTGTGCTCCCGAAACTCTCGTACGCGCCCTTGGCCATCGCCCCAAACTCCCTTTTGATGGCGGAAACAGGGCGATAGTAATGCGAGTCATTCGCAGTTACAAATTATTCCATCACAACGATGTGATTCATGGATTTAAGATTGAGTCGTAAGCCATTAATTCAGCGACGCTTTTGTGCAAACGAAGATCGGCGCCAAACGGCGCCGATCGTGGAGGCTGTGGAAAGGTGGCGTCAGGCTGTCGAAAGCCGGCTACCAGCGGGCTGACACGGTAAACAGCGCCGTGCGGCCGGGGCCGATATAGGCGAACGGCGTGGCGCTGCGGTAGATCGAGTCGAAGTTCGCCACGTTGGTGATGTTGAGCAGGTTGAAGCGGAAATCGACGTTCTCGAGCACCTTGTAGTTGGCCATCGCGTCGAAGCGCCAATAGGCCGGGATCGAGGCGGCGGTCGACGTGAAGGTGCCGCCGTAGCGCCGGCTGATGTAGTAGGCCAACCCGCCGACGGTGAATTTCGGGTTGATGCGGTAGGTCGTCCAGATGCTGCCGGTGAACTCCGGCACGTTGGGCAGCTGCTTGCCGACGTCGGCGGCGTTGGCCGAGCTCTCGACCCTGGAGTGCAGCCAGGTGAAGCCGGCGAAGACGCTCCAGTCCTCGGTGAGCTTGCCGGTGGAGCCCAGCTCGACGCCGTAGACCCGCTGCTTGCCGCTGATCGCCTGCACCGTGCCGCCGGGCACGGTGACGCGCGCGTTGGTCTTGTCGGTGAGGAACAGCGCTCCGGTCAGCGACAGCTTCTCGTTCAGGATGTCCCACTTGCTGCCGACCTCGTAGCTGTAGTTGCGTTCCGGCGGCAGGTTGCTGCTGGTCGCCGCCAGGCCGCCGAAATCGGCGCCGCCGTCGAACTGCTCGCCCGACGGGTTCGACGAGGAGCTGGTGGTGACGTAGATGCTGGCATTGGGCCTCGGCTTGTAGACCACGCTGGCGGCCCAGTTGAGGAACGTCGACTGGGTGCTGAGGCCGTTGCTTGCCGCGATATTCGACGCGCTCACCGTCTCGAAATTGTCGAGACGCAGGCCGCCCGTGATCTCCCATTGCTCGCTGAGCTTCACGGTGTCGAAGATGTAGGCTGCCTTCGTGTTGGTGGTGAACTGCGTGTAGGTGCCGGCAGGCACGATCGTGCCGGTCCAGGGCAAATACGGGTTGGGGTCGTAGTAGCTGTTGACCACCGCCGTCGGCGTGACCGTATAGGGACTGTTGACCACGCGCTCGCGCGTGACCTCGAAGCCGCCGACCACCGTGTGCTTGGCGAAGCCGGTATTGAACTTCCAGGTGACGTCGGCCTGCCCGGCGAGCAGCGTGTTGTGCGCGTTGCGGTTCTTGGCGTTGGAGTTGATCGTGCCGGCGACCGGATTGGGCGTTTCCGGGGCGGAGGCGACGTAGTTGTTCAACGTCGAGCCGTAGCGCAGCTGCATGCGGAACTTGAGGCTCTCGTTGAACTCGTGCTCGAACAGCCCGGTGACGATATCCGCCTTGTTGAACTGGAAGTCGCGGTTCACCAGGCCGTAATAGGCATTGCGCCGCACGTTGAGCGGTTGCTGCGTGCGCGGGTCGAACGGGATGCCGTAGTCCGGCAGGCCTTCCGTCGTGAGGTGGTAGTAGCTCAGCGTGAAGGTCGTCGGGCCGTTGCCGCCGACCTTGATCGACGGCGCGACACCCCAGCGCCGCGTGAACACCGCGTCGCGACCGCCGACGCCGCCGTCGTGGAACATGGCGGCGACACGGAAGCCCAGCCACTCGTTGACCACCTGATTGACGTCGGCCGTGGTGCGCTTGGTGCCGTCGGTGCCGAAGGTGACGTCGCCGGCGTAGAAGCTCGTCGCGCGCGGCGTCTTGGTGACGATGTTGACGCTGCCGCCGGTCGAGCCGCGGCCGCTGTAGCTCGAGGCCGGGCCCTTGTTGATCTCGATCTGCTCGATGTTGAAGGATTCGCGCGACTGCGCGCCGGGATCGCGCATGCCGTCGATGAAGATGTCGCCGCGCGCGTCGAAGCCGCGGATGTAGATGCGATCGCCCAGGCCGACGCTGCCCTCGGCGGTACCGAAGCTGATGCCCGGCGTGGTGCGCAGCGCATCCTGCAGCGTGGTCGCGCCCTGGTCCTTGATCAGCTCCTTGGGGATGATCGTCAGCGAGCGCGGCGTGTCGAGCACGGGACTCGGCAGCTTCGGGTTGGCGGAGCGATCGACGCGATAGTCGCCCGGCACCCGGTCGGCGCCCACGGGCAGGGTCGGCAACTGCTCGGTCGGCGTGGGAGCGGTGGGCGGCGTCTGCGCCAAAGCCGGCAGGGCAAGCCCCGTCAATGCGAGGCCGACGACCGTCGGCCGCAGCGTGCGGGGCGCCTTGACGGCCGGTCGTTGAGATTGCTGTGTTTTTCCATGCGACTGATAGTTAGTCGCACTTGTAGGGCATACTGCGTCTGTCATGGTGGGGTCCCCCGAACTCTGGCGGTCGGGACCT
>CAYNOF010001044.1:0-1453 GCA_964398335.1 uncultured Rhizobiaceae bacterium | reverse complement strand
TCGCCACCGGTGACGCCGATATCGCGGAGGCCAGGGCGCTTCGCGCCAACATCGTCGAGGAAATGGCCAGCGTCGGGCTGCGGTAGGCCGCCGCGGCAGCGAGGAGATCATCCATGACAGAAATTCCCGCCGTCTACATGGACCTGTTGCTGGAGAAGAAAGCCTTCGCGCACCTGGCGACGGTGATGCCCGACGGCTCGCCGCAGAACACGCCGGTGTGGTTCGACTTCGTCGACGGCAAGGTCCGCGTGAACTCGGCACTCGGGCGGACCAAGGTGCGCAACATGAAGCTGGGGGCGAAGGTGGCCCTGTCGATCATGGATCCGGACAATCCCGACCGGTACGTCCAGCTGCGCGGCACCGTGACACGCGTGCGCCAGGACGACGTCGCCGCGGCGCATATCGACCAGCTCGCGTACAAGTACATGGGGCTCGACAAGAACCCCTATGCGAAGGCGAGCGACGTGCGCGTGATGTTCGAGATCTCCGTGTTCTCCGTCCAGGGCATGAGCTGATCGGGCGGCTGAATTGCCATGCATGCGAAGCCCGAGACCCTCGACCTGATCGACGACCTGCTGGCAGCGATTCGCCGGCGGGCGTGGCTCACCGAGCGCAAGCGCGGCATCTTCTATCGCAAATCCGTGGGCTGGCTGCATTTCCACGGCAAGGAAGGCGCCATCGTCGCCGACCTGAAAGTCGGGCGCGACTGGGTGCGCTACCCCGTCGATCGCCGCAAGGACTGGGCCGGCCTGCTGGCGGCACTGGACAAGGGCGCAGGCCCCACCCGCGGTATCGCCGGATCATGAACTCCACCCCGTAGCGTGCAATCGCCGGGGTACGCGGCGCGGGCTACGGATAATCCCTTAGGGAGAGCACCGGAATTTTCAGTCCAGGGCGTCGCTGTTATCCATCGGGCGCGCGCTTCCCGAAGGAGGCAGGAGATGGCCCGGCTTTTCTTCCACTGCTCCAACGATCAGAGGACGCTGGTCGACAAGGTCGGCCTCGATCTGGGGGATCTTCGCGAGGCGAGCCGGCACGCGGAATGGTTCGTGCGTTCGCTGATCTCGCTGCCCTGTCTGGAGGATTGGCGCGGCTGGACGATGGACGTGCGCGACGAGGGCGGCGAGCCGCTCCTGAGCATGCCCTTCGCCTCGGCACTCGGAAAGCCGAACTGAGGGACGTGCCATGCCCAGCGCCCGGTTCCCGTCCCGGCCCATCCGCCAGCCCTTGTCGCTCGACGGGCTCTTGAAGCGCTGGCGCATGCTGGTCCGCAGCATTGCCGTACCCTACAAGCCGGAACGTCACTATATGCGCGGACCAGGACCGAGGTCGCACACGATGCATCAGGGTTCCGCTCGCGGCGGATCGCACAGATAGCGGGTCGCCTCGGACGTCGCCCGGCGCTGGCCCGCTGGCGGCTGCCGTCAGGCATGGGCTACACTCGGGCCGCTCA
>CAYNOF010001043.1:0-5655 GCA_964398335.1 uncultured Rhizobiaceae bacterium | reverse complement strand
CCGGCCGGCGCCTGGGTCACGAAGGTGTTGATGCCGACGACGCGGCCGCACATGTCGATCAGCGGCCCGCCGGAATTGCCCGACGAGAACGCCGCGGTGTGCGCCACCGCCGGCATGCCGCCGTCGCGATTCTGCACCGCGCTGACCTCGCCGCGGGTCAGCACGACCTCCGGCGCGGCGCCGATATTGCCTTCCAGCAGGGCGCGGAAATTGCGGTCGTTGAGCACGACGGCACCGGGATAGCCGGCGGCCACGACTTCCTTGAGCGCCGCCGGCTCGGCCGCCAGCGGCAGCACGCCGGTGCCGGCCGGCACGCCGTCGACCAGCCGGATGACGGCGAAGTCGCTGCTGCCCGGGTTGCCGCCGCCGATCCCGGCGATGACCTGGCCGACCTGCGCCTTGCCCATCTTGCGCGAGGTGACGATGACCTTGTCGCCCTCCCACGGCTTGGCGACGACATGGTTGTTGGTGATCAGGATGCCGGGCGCGACGAAGAAGCCGGTGCCGTTGCCGGCCTGCGACAGCACCATCACCGCCGTGCTTTCCAAGAGCGGCGCCAGATCGGCGGCGCGGCCGGCGGGCGCGCTGGTGGTCGGCGAGCCGGCCGGCGGCGGTGCGGGGACCGGCGGCGTCGCGACGGCGGGCGTCACGCCCGGGTTGGGGTTGGCATCGGTGCCCGTGCCCGGCGTGCCCGGCACCGGGGTCATCGGCGGCGCGCCCGGTGCGCGCGGCGTGCCCGGGCCGAGCAGCCCGACGGGATCCTGGATGTTGCAGTCATTGCCGGCCAGCGCGTCGCGCAGCTTGGCGATCTGGTCCTCGATGTCCTTGTTGCTCTTCTTCTGCGCCTCGAGCGCCTTCTCCAGCGCGGCGACGGCGGCCGGGTCGGGCTTGGGCGGCGCGGGCGGCGGCGGGGCGGGCGGCGCCTGGACGGTGACGCTGACCAGCGGGCGATAGAACAGGTACCAGCCGAGGCCGAGCCCGAGCAGCAGCAGCAGGATGCCGCCCGCCACCAGGCCCGCGACCCTCAGCCCGCTCCCGCGGGGCTTGTCTTCCGCCATTGCCGTATCTGCCTCGTGCCCGGAATGCAGGCGCCATCATAGCGCATGGCGCGGCTGAATTATGGCCGATCCCCGGCGCTTAGGCGACACTCCGTATCAGCCCGCGACGCGGCCGAAGCGGCCCAGCAGCGCGACCAGCTCGGCCGCCCGCAGCGCCCGCACCACCTTGCCGGGCGGCCGGAAGGTCGGCACGTCCTCGGCCGCCAGCATGGCGTTGAGGATGGCCTCCTCGACCGCGTCGATCGCCGCGGCATAGACCGCGTTGAACCGGCCGTCGTCGAGCGCCTCCATACGCCATACCGCCGGCGCCCGGTTGGGCAGCTCCATCGGGTTGGCGGTGCTGATCGCCAGGAAGATGTCGCCCGAGCCGTTCTCGCCGATCGCCCCGGTGCGGCCGATGCCCAGCGCGCCGCGCCGCGCCAGCCGGCTGAGCTGATGCGGCAGCATCGGCAGGTCGGTGGCGATCACGCCGATGATCGAGCCGCGCTCGCGCTGGCGCAGCAGGTCGTGCCGCAGATGCCGGCCGACCGGCACGCCGCGCACCATCAACTGGTCGCGCATGCCGTGATTGGCCTGCACCAGCGCGCCCACGGTGCCGCTGACGCCCTCGATCTCGACCGTGCGCGAGGCGGTGCCGGTGCCGCCCTTGAACTCGTAGGCGATCATCCCGGTGCCGCCGCCGACATTGCCCTCGGGCACCGGCCCGCCCGTCGCGCCATCGAGCGCCGCCAGCACGTGCGCCTCCGTCACGTGCTGGCCGTTGATGTCGTTCGTGGTGCCGTCATAGGTCTCGGCGACCACGGGCATGGCCCACAGATGATCTGACGCGAACCGCGGATACCTGCGGATCATCCAGCGCACGGCGGCGTGATGCGCGATGCCGACGCTGTGGGTGTTGGTGATGCAGATCGGTCCGTTGACGTAGCCGCCGTCCTCGATCCAGTGGCTGCCGGTCATCTCGCCATTGCCGTTGAAGCGGTGGATGCCGGCCCACACCGGGCGCATCTCCGTTTCATCCGCGCGCGGCACGATGGCGGTGACGCCGGTGCGCGCGTTGCCCTCGACGATGGTGGTGAGCCCGACGGCGAGGCCGGGCACGTCGGTGATCGCGTTGAACGGCCCGGGCTCGCCATCGAACGGCACGCCGGCCTCCCGCGCGCGGGGCTTACGCTCAGTGCTCACGCGATCACCTTCTGAATTCGCCTGCCGACGGCTATAGAGACGCACGGTTCGCCAGGGAGGGAAAGAGCATGAAGATATTGTTGACCGGCGCCGCCGGCGGCGTGGCGCGCATGACGCGGCCGATGCTGCGCGAGCTCTATCCCGACCTGGTGCTGAGCGACGTCAGGCGGCCCGACGACCTGCGCAACGACGAGACCTTCGCGCCCGCCGACCTCACCGATCTCGCCGCGGTCGAGGCGATCACGCGCGGCGTCGACGGCGTCATCCATCTCGGCGGCGTGTCGGTCGAGCGTCCGTGGGACGAGATCCTGCCGGCCAACATCGTCGGCTGCCACAACCTCTTCGAGGCGGCGCGGCGCAACGGGGTCAAGCGCGTGATCTTCGCCTCGTCGAACCATGCTATCGGTTTCTATCCCCGCGCACGGCGCATCGGCACCGACAACGCCGTGCGGCCCGACGGCTACTATGGTGTGAGCAAGGCCTTCGGCGAGGCGATCGGCGCGCTCTATGCCGACAAGCACGGCCTACGCGTCACCTGTCTGCGCATCGGCAATGTCGACTACCAGCCGGTCGACCTGCGCCGCCTGTCGATCTGGATCCACCCCGAGGACCTGGTGCAGCTCTTCATGATCGGGCTCGAGCATCCCGAGGTGCGCTGCGAGATCTTCTATGGTGCGTCCAACAACGTGCGCAGCTACTGGGACAACCGCCGCGCCTTCGAGCTGGGCTACGACCCCGCGCATGTCGCCGAGCACCATCGCGACGCGGCGCTGGCGGCACAGGCCAAGCTGGCCGCCGATCCGGTCGCCGACTGGTTCCAGGGCGGCTCGTTCTGCGCCGACGGCTACGACAACAAGGACGAACTGCCGCGCACCTGACCCGACCTCACCCTGAGGAGCGCCCGCAGGGCGCGTCTCGAAGGGTGGCCACCACACGCGGTGCCTGTTGCCCATGCTTCGAGATGAAAGCTGTTCGGCCTCCTCGGCATGAGGACTGAGGCGAAGAGGCGGCGGCACCCGATTTCTATGGTCTGCGATGGCCATCGGCCGGCGGCGATTTCTATGGTTGACCATGGGTTACGCGACATGTGCCGGCGCCATCTGCCGGACCATGGCGCCGTCCACCAGCGCCAGGTGGAGCGGCCGGTTGAACTCGACGGCGACGCTGACGACCCGCTCGACCGCCGGCAGCACGTCGCGGGCGAGGTCGCGACCCTGGGCGCGCCACCGCGCGGCATGAAGCGCCACGTCCGCGGGCACATCGGCACCCCAGGCGCGCCGCAGCGCCTTCTCGACGGCGGCGCTCCAGGCCGCATCGGCCGCCTCATCGGACGCGGGTGGCGGGTCGGCGGCCAGGCTCTTCACTGGTTTGCTATCGTCGGGTTCCGTTGTTGAGGCAGGCAGCCCCTCATCGGCCGCGCTGTCGCGGGCAGAAGGCAGCACCGGGTAGCGGCGCCGGGCGCGCTTGCCGACGCGCTGGTGGACCTCCCAGTCCAGAATCGACAGATACTCCACGTCGTCGACCGTGTAGCGCCGCACCAGGCCGTGCGCCACCAACTCATCGATCATGGCGCGCACCTGATCGTCGTCGATCGCGTCGCCGGGAAACACCTGCAGGCGCAGGGTGCGCGGCCGCAACGGCAGCACGCCGAAATCGTCGGCGAAATTGCTCAGGCCAATGAGCAGCAGGCGGGTCATCGGCGGACAGTCGACGACCGCCTCCATGGTCCAGAATTCGGGCGAGATCAAACGGGCGCGAGGCATAAGAAGCTCCAGAGATGAACGCTGGAGGCATTGTGCGCCTGATGTGCGGCAGTCCCTATTTCCGCCTCTACAATTGTCGTGAACTGCCATCGGATGCCGATGGCATATGGATTTCTGCTCCGCATTCCCTCGCCGGCAGCCATTCCGCGTCATCACACTGATGCGCGGCGGGCAATGGTGCCGGCCGGACCGGCGTGGCATGGTTGATGCTACCCGGCAGGGTGAGGAGTCATCATGGTCAGCCGCATCAATCCGAACCGCTTCACCACGCGGCCGGAGATCGAAGGCACGTTCGGTGTCGTCACCACCACGCACTGGATCGCCACCGCCGTCGGCATGGGCATCCTCGAGCGTGGCGGCAACGCCTTCGACGCTGCCTGCGCCACCGCGTTCACCCTGCAGGTGGTCGAGCCGCACCTCAACGGTCCCGGCGGCGACGTGCCTGTCATCGTCCACGACGTGCGCAAGGGGCGCACCGAGGTGATCTGCGGCCAGGGGCCGGCGCCTTCCGGCGCGACCATCGCGCATTATCGCGGCCTGGGCCTCGACATGGTGCCCGGCACCGGACTTCTCGCCGCCTGCGTGCCCGGCACCTTCGGCACCTGGATGCTGCTGCTGCGCGACTACGGCACCATGAAGCCGCGCGACGTGCTGGAGGCGGCGATCGCCTATGCGCGCGACGGCCACGCCATCGTCGAGCGCGTCTCGGCCACCATCAACACGGTGAAGGACCAGTTCGCGCAGCACTGGAAGACCTCGGCGGATCTCTATCTGCCCAACGGCAGCGTGCCCGCGCCGGGCACGATCTTCCGCAACGTCGCGATGGCCGAGACCTACACGCGCATCCTCAAGGAAGCCGAGGCCGCCGGCAGCGATCGCGTGACGCAGATCGAGGCGGCGGCACGCGCCTGGTCGCACGGCTTCGTCGCCGAGGCGATCGACAAGTTCTGCCGCACGCAGGACGTCATGGACACCAGCGGCCGCGCCCACAAGGGCGTGCTGAACGCCGACGACATGGCGAAGTGGACGCCGACGGTCGAGGCGCCGACGACGTATCAGTACGGCCGCTACACCGTGTGCAAGCCCGGCCCGTGGAACCAGGGCCCGGTGATGCTGCAGCAGCTCGCGCTGCTGAAGGGTTACAACCTCGATGGCATGGATCCGACCAGCGCCGACTTCATCCATCTGCTGGTCGAGGCCTCGAAGCTCGCCTACGCCGATCGCGAGAAGTTCTACGGCGATCCCAATTTCGTCGACGTGCCGATGCAGACCCTGCTGTCGGACACCTACAACGCCGAGCGCCGCAAGCTGATCACGGACAAGGCGTCGATGGATCTGCGGCCCGGCGAGGTCGAAGGCTTCGGCGGCGTGGTGACCTTCCGCAAGGCCGACGCCACGCGCAGCGCCGTGGCGTCGAGTGGCGCCGGCGAGCCGACGGTCGGCCGTCTCGGCGAGGCGCGCGGCGACACGGTGCATTTCGACATCATCGACCGCGACGGCAACATGGTGACCTCGACGCCCAGCGGCGGCTGGCTGCAAAGCTCGCCGGTGATCCCCGAGCTCGGCTTCCCGCTGGGCACGCGCGCGCAGATGTTCTGGCTCGACG
This sequence comes from uncultured Rhizobiaceae bacterium, assembly GCA_964398335.1. Classification (GTDB taxonomy): domain Bacteria; phylum Pseudomonadota; class Alphaproteobacteria; order Reyranellales; family Reyranellaceae; genus JAFAZJ01. The sequence goes on along the minus strand of CAYNOF010001043.1, from coordinate 46 downwards.
AGGGCAAGCCCGGCACGCTCGCGCCCGGCAAGCGGCCACGCACGAC
>CAYNOF010001042.1:0-4957 GCA_964398335.1 uncultured Rhizobiaceae bacterium | reverse complement strand
ACCGGCAACAAGTCGGAGATGGCGGTCGGCTACTCGACGCTCTACGGCGACATGTGCGGCGGCTACAACGCGCTGAAGGATGTCTACAAGACGACCGTCTTCCAGCTCTCGCGCTGGCGCAACGAGGCGCATCCGGCCGGTCTCCTGGGGCCGGGCGGCCGCGTCATTCCCGAGCGCATCATCACCAAGCCGCCCTCGGCCGAGCTCAAGCCCGACCAGAAGGACCAGGACACGCTGCCGCCCTATGACGAGCTCGACCGCATCCTCGAGGGCCTGATCGAGCGCGATCTCGCCACCGAGGAGCTGGTCGCCGAAGGCTACGACCAGGCCACCGTCACGCGCGTCTGGCGCATGCTGGAGAACGCCGAATACAAGCGCCGCCAGGCGCCGCCCGGCGTGAAGATCACCACGCGCTCGATCTCGCGCGACCGCCGCTATCCGATCACCAACGCCTTCCGCGGCTGATCTCCCGTAACGCCGCGCCGACGACATCGTGAACGCCGGTGAACGGCCGATTCACTATCCTGCCGGCATGACCGGATTGAGCAGACGCCAGTGGGCCTTGGGTGCCGCTGTGCTGGCCGTGGGAGGCGTCGCGGCAATGCGCATGGGATCGGCCAGGCAGCCCGGCCCGTTCGAGGTCGACTACGCCGACGACGAGTGGCGCAAGCGGCTGACGTCGGAGCAGTACCGCGTGCTGCGCAAGAAGGGCACCGAGCGCGCCGGCACCTCGCCGCTCGATCGCGAGAAGCGCGCCGGCACCTATCACTGCGCCGGTTGCGACAAGCCGCTGTTCTCCTCCGAGCACAAATACGACAGCGGCACCGGCTGGCCGAGCTTCTGGCAGCCGATCGAGCCCGGCGCGGTGGGCACCAGCGACGACTGGTTCCTCTTCATCCGCCAGACCGAGGTGCATTGCGCGCGCTGCGGCGGCCATCAGGGCCATGTCTTCGAGGACGGACCGAAGCCCACCGGCCTGCGCTACTGCATCAACGGCGTGGCGCTGCAGTTCCGTCCGTCCACCGCCTGAGGAGCGATCGCATGCGCCGCTGGCTGATCGCGATTGCCCTGGCTGTCCTGAGCCTGCCCGCGCTGGCGCAGGCCCCCGCGCCCAAGCCCGGCCTCGCGGTGGCTATCTTCGCCGGCGGCTGCTTCTGGTGCATGGAGCCGCCCTTCGACAAGCTCGACGGCGTGGTGGCGACGACCTCCGGCTATACCGGCGGCACCACGGTCAATCCGCGCTACGAGGATGTCGGCTCCGGCCGCACCGGCCACTACGAGGCGGTGCGCGTCGACTACGATCCGGCCAAGGTCAGCTACGCGACCCTGCTCGAGACCTTCTGGCACAACATCGATCCGCTCGATGCGCGGGGCCAGTTCTGCGACAAGGGACCGATGTACCGCTCGGTGATCTTCCCGGTCGACGAGGCGCAGCGCGCGGCGGCCGAGGCGTCGAAGGCGGCGCTGGAGAAATCCGGCAAGCTGCCCGGCAAGGTGGTGACGCAGATCCTGCCGGCGGGCCCGTTCTATGCCGCCGAGGACTACCACCAGGACTACTACAAGAAAAACAGCCTGAAATACTCGTACTACCGCTGGAGCTGCGGCCGCGACCGAAGGCTCGAGCAGCTCTGGGGTCCACAGCCCAGGAGTTGACGGCGCTGTCGCCGCGACGCGCCCGGTCGTATGCTCCCACCACTGCCGGTTGAGGGGAGCGGCGATGGGGCAAGTGTGGACGGTCCGGCCGGGAACCGATGACCTGGCCGCGGCATGCGCCGCCGTGGCGCCGGGCGACACGATCCGGCTGCTGAGCGGGCTTCATACGCGGCCTGCCGTGCTCAGCCGCTCGGGGACGCAGGACCGGCCGATCCGCATCGTCGGCGATTGGGGCGCGGTGATCGACGGCGGACGGGTCGGCCATCCCGATATCCTGCCGTCGCTGCCCAACGGCAACCTCGTCTATCCGCGCCGCCAGGACTGGGCCTTCCTGCATCTCGACGGCGTGTCGTGGTGCAGCATCGAGGAGCTGCGCATCGTCAATTGCTGGCCGTGTTTCCTGTACGCCCAGGAAGTGCGCGGCATCGTCATCCGCCGCTGCGCGATCGAAGGCGGTACCTATCCGCTGTTCTTCCGCGATCCGCTGAAGCCGGCGCGACTGTCGCGCGACCTGCTGGTCGAGGAGTGCGGCTGGCGCCAGGACCTGTCGGCCGATCATTTCAACTGGTCGAAGGCCGATTGGCGCGAGCTGCATGGCGATGTCGCCTTCAAGGCGCTGCGCCATTTCAACGGCGCGTTGGTGGGCAGTTGCGATATCGGCGGCGGCATGCGCTTGCGCAACAACGACATCAGCGACGCCTACAACGGATTCCGCATCGGGCTGAGCGCCGATCTGCGCGCGATGGGCGACGCCGAGATCCGGCGGCGCAATCGCGATGTCGAGATCAGCGGCAACAGCTTCACGCGCGTGCGCGACAATCCCGTCGAGCCCGAGAGCCACGCGCACAACTGGATCGTGCGCCACAACACCCTGTTCGACTGCCACACCTGGTTCTCGATGGACGCCGTGGCGGGCGGCTACTGGTATGTCTACGGCAATCTCGGCTGGTTCCGCACGCGGCAGGGCGGCCCCAAGAGCAACATGGGCAAGGTGATGAAGTTCAGCATGGGCAACGAGCCCGTGCCCGACAAGCCGGTCTACTTCTTCAACAACAGCTGGTTCCTGCGCTGCCCGCTCGCCGCCGGCGATCCGCATCCCGACGAGTACCACATCGAGAAGCTGGTCTTCCTGAACAACGCGATCCAGTACTGCAAGCCGCAGACGCCGCCGGTGGCCGGCCTGCCGCCGCCGCTGTGCCAGACCGGCGTCGCCTACATCACCAACATCCGGTGGATCGACGAGCTGGGCACGATCGACCACACCGTCAGCGACCACCCTGACTTTCCCGCCAGCCTGCGCCAGCACGGCCATGAGGCGAACGGCACGGCCGCGACGAGGCCGCTGTTCACCTACGCCGATGCCGGCGACCTGACGTTGGCCGCCAACAGCCAGGCGCTCGGTTCGGCCGTGCCGCTCGAGCTGGAGCGGCCCGATGGATCGCGCATCGCCGTGCGGCCCGTCGATCGCGGCGCCTGGCAGGGCGCGGCGCTGATCGCCGTGCCCGAGCTCGAGACAAGGGCGCTGGTATAGGCCCGCCTTGCTTCTCCCCGCCTTGGCGGGAAGAAGGATGACCTACTCGATCCTGATGCCGCTCGCCTTCACGACCGGCGCCCACTTGGCGAGCTCGTCGTGGATGAACTTCGCCGTGACCTGCGGCGTCGTCTCGGGCGTCGGCACCGCGGCGATGTCCTCGAGGAACTTGATCATGTCCTTGTCCTGCATGAGCTTGCGCGACGCCTGGTCGATCGTCTCGACGACCTCCGGCGGCGCGCCGGCGGGCGCCACGATCAGGTTGAAGGTGTAGGATTGGAAGTTCGGCACGCCCGCCTCGATCATGGTCGGGATGTCGGGTGCGATCGCCGCGCGCTTGGCGTGGCAGAAGGCCAGCACGCGCACCTTTCCCGCCCGGTGCTGCTGGGCCATGGTGCTGAAGGTCTCGAACATCCAGTGCACCGTGCCGGGCAGCAGGTCCTGGATCGCCGGCCCCGAGCCGCGATAGGGCACGTGCACCACGTCCATGCCGCCGACCTCGCGCTTGAAGTACTCGCCGGTGAGATGAAGGATCGAGCCGGTGCCCGACGAGGCGTAGGAGTACTTGCCGGGATTCTTCTTCATCAGGTCGACGAGGCCCTTCACCGAGTCGGGCATCGAGGGATGCGTCGCCAGCACCAGCGGGTTGACGCAGATCGAGGAGATCGGCGTGAAGTCCTTGACCGCGTCGTATTGCGGCTTGACCACCGCGCTGGGCAGGATGGCGTGCGTCGACGACGTGGCGAAGAGCAGCGTGTAGCCGTCGGGCTTGGCGTTCTTGACCTCGACCGCGCCGATCTGGCCCGCCGCGCCCGCCTTGTTGTCGACCACCACGGTCTGGCCGAGGATCGCCGCCAGTTTCTCGGCCGTCTTGCGGCCGATGATGTCGGTCGGGCCGCCGGCAGCGAACGGAATGACCAGCCTGATCGGTGCCCCTGACGGATACTTGGCCTCGGCGATCGCAGGCGAGGCGACGGCGCCGAGACTTGCGGCGATGAACGTACGACGTCTCATGACTTGGTTCCTCCCAACGGTTTTCTTGCTGTGGGCCATATCGGCCTCATAGGCGCGTGGAGCTTAGTGGCTGGGCGGTCCCGACTCCAGCAGACCTTGACCGGCCGCTGGCCAGCGCCCAAAACCACGCCCGCCATGGTCAGCCCCCCGATCGTCCGCTTCGCGCCCAGCCCCACGGGTCGCCTGCATGTCGGCAACGTGCGCGCCGCGCTGCTGAACTGGCTGTTCGCGCGCAGGCACGGCGGCCGCTTCGTGCTGCGGCTCGACGACACCGACCGCGAGCGCTCGACCGAAGCCTTCGCGCGCGGCATCGAGGAGGATCTGCGCTGGCTGGGCCTGGAATGGGACCGCCTGGAGCGGCAGTCCGCGCGCTTCGCGCGCTACGACCAGGTGCGCGACCTGCTGATCGCCGCCGGCCGGCTCTACGCCTGCTACGAGACCCCGCAGGAGCTGGAGTTCAAGCGCAAGCGCCAGCTGGCGCAGGGCAGGCCGCCGGTCTACGACCGCGCCGCGCTCAGGCTGGGCGACGCCGACCGCGCACGCCTGCAGGAAGAGGGCCGCGCGCCGCACTGGCGCTTCAAGCTCGAGCCGGGCGATGTGCGCTGGGCCGATCTCGTGCGCGGCGAGCAGCACATCGACGAATCGAGCCAGAGCGATCCGGTGCTGATCCGCGCCGACGGCAGCTACCTCTACCCGCTGCCCTCGGTGGTCGACGATATCGACTTCGGCGTCACCCACGTGATCCGCGGCGAGGACCAC
>CAYNOF010001041.1:0-5352 GCA_964398335.1 uncultured Rhizobiaceae bacterium | reverse complement strand
GGCGTCGGGCCGCGTCTGCAGGCGCGGGACGAGGGGCGTCTTCTGCTCCCGCAACAGCGGCGGGCGCGTGCCGACTGGCGCGCTGACGGGCTCGACCGCCGTCCACATCGTGGCGCAGGCCACGAGGACGGCGACGGCGATCCGGGCGATTGCGTACATTGCCGGATACTCCTGTTACAGCGTGTCGAGCGCCTTCTTGGCGTCGGCGTCGCCCTTGTCCGCCGCCTGCTTCAGCCAGTCGCGCGCCTTGGCCTTGTCGGCCGGGAAGCCGTCGGCTCCCTTCGCGTAGAGCATGCCCAGCCGCGTCATCGCCGGCACGATGCCGGCCTTGGCCGCGGTCTCGTACAGCCCCGCCGCGCGCTCCGCGTTGAGCTTGAACGGCGTGTTGGGGATCGGGTTGATCGGGTCGTAGAAGCCCGCGAGCTCGAGCGCCGCCGGCGGGTAGCCCTGGTCGGCGGCCTCGCGCCAGACCAGGAACGCGCCCTCGAGCTGCCCGAAGCGCACGAATTGCCTGCCGCGCTCGACCAGCTGCTGCGGCGTCGGCTTGCCGGAGATGATGTCGTCGACCTGCTTGCGGATCGGCGTCGTGTAGTCCGGCTTGCCCTGCACCCCATCCTGGCCGGTCTTGTCGGTGGGCTTGTCGACCGGCTTGTCGATCGGCTTATCGATGGGTTTGTCGATCGGCTTGTCGATGACGGATGTCTTGTCGCGCAGCACGAACCACCAATAGGCGCCACCGGCCGCCGCGATCAGGAACAGGAGGCCGAACACCAGCCCGAGGATCAGCGGCAGGTTCGATCGCGGCGCCTCGCGCTGGCTCAGCACGGAGGGCCGTTCGAGCGGATCGGGCGAGGGCGTGAACGCCGCCGGCAAGGTGGGCTCGATGAAGGGCGACTCTTCGGGTTCCGGCTCGGGCAGAGGTTCGGGCTGGATCGGCCGCGCCGCGATCACGGTGGCCTGCTCCTCGCGTGGCCGCGCCTGGCGCAAGTCCTTGTCGGTGCGGCCGGCCTCGTCGTCCGAGGTCTGGCGATCCGGATCGTGCGCGCCGGAGGTCTGCATCGCCGGCCAGGCCGCCACCGTGGTGTCGACCATGCCGACATCGGGCTCGCGGATCGCCAGCCGCACCGTCATGCCGGCGACCAGATCGCAGACGCGCGGGCCGACATGCAGGTCGAGCCCGCCGTTGAAGGCGTCGATGCGCTGCGGCGCCAGCCAGCTCTCGGTGCGCTGCCAGCCGGTCTCCGACAGGAATCGGTCCGGCCCCTGCCGCCGTTCGATCAGCAGGGTCATGCCCTCGGGGGAGGCGTCGGTGCCGTACAGCCGCAGCACGGCGTGGCCGGGCAGCTCGGGCTTGGGAAAGACCTCGGCGCGCATCGCTCAACTCTATACGTGCAGGATTACGGCGCCAATTTGGTCGGCGCCGGCGAGAATTGTTGCCGCAGCCTACACGGTTTGCCGGGCCAGTTCCGCCTGCCTGAGGATGATGCCCAGCCGGTCGTTCTGCTCCGGCGTGATGTCGCGGCCGCCCTCGTAGCCGACATTGTCCAGGGCCAGCTGCAGGAAGGCGCGCATCCAGTCGGCGCAGAAGGTGTTGTAGATCGGGATCGGCTCCTCGCGCAGCGCCGGTGCTGCGCCGGCCGGCGGGGCGGCGAGGTCGAACACGCGGCGCGTCGGCGCCTGCGGCGGCAGGCCGGGACGCTCCTCGCGCGGCACCTGGTCGAAGCCCAGCCAGTCGACGAAGCGGTTGATCATGGTGGCGGTGGCCTGCACCTGGCGCTCGGCCACGTCCTCCCACTTGGCGTTGGCGTTGTTCTCGACCGCGCGCACGCGGCCGGCGAGCTGATCGGCGACCTTCAGGCGGTTGGCGCCGACCACCAGCTCGTCGACCAGCCAGCCGAAATGCTGCCGGTCGATGCCGAACTGCGAGGCGGCGCGCTCGTCGCCCGACAGCCGGCGCAGGCCTTCCTGCCAGTGCTGCATGGCGTCATGGGCGAAATGCGCCGCGCGATCCTGCAGCGAGCCGGTGACCGGCTTGCTGAGCACGCTGGTGTCGCCGAACACCGAGCTGAAGATGTCACCGAGATCGACCGCCGCGCCCACCGCCTCGTCGCGCTGCGCGCCTGACTTGGCGGTGTCGGGCTTGGCCGTGGCGGCGCGGAAATAGATGCCGCGCAGGTCCTCCTCGGCGATCTGCAGGCGATCGACCAGCTCACCGAAGCGCTGCGTCTTGATGCAGCCGGCCAGGCCGCGCAGCACCTGCTGCACCAGCACCTGCTTCTTCTGCCGCGCGCCGGTGTCGTCGCCGTTGTGGAAGCCGACCAGGCGGTCGACCAGGCGCGAGACCTGGGTCTCGAGCTGGCCCTGCACCTGGGCGCGCTTGATCGCCGGATCGCACACCGGCGTGAGCTTCTCGACGATGTAGGACAGGCCGCCGTCGTTGGGACGGAAAGCCTCGTCCCAGGCGCGTGCCGGCTCCATGAAATGCTGCGCCACGGTCTCGTTCTCGAGGAAGAACTGGCGCAATTTGGTGCTGCGCTCGGTGAACAACTCGGCGATGCCGGCTTCGCGGCCGTCGGGTCCGTAGCGCATCAGGCGCTCGTCCTTCACGGTCGGGTTGCGCAGCCAGAAGGTGTTGTGGAACGGCTTGCCGTCCCAGTTGGTCGGCCACTCGCCGCGGAAGTTCTTGAGCAGCGAGTTGTTGAGCCGCGCGGTCCAGCGCATGCGGATGTCGTCGCCGACCTCGCCCGCCTTCTGCTCGAACTCGCGGTCCATCTTGGTCAGCACCAGGAACAGGCCGCAGCGCTGCTTGGCGCGCGTCTGCGGCAGCTCGCCGAAGGTGGCGTTGACCCAGCCCTCCATCATCGGCGACAGGTCGCGCACTTCCTGCACGCCGTCGGGGATGCACAGCAGGATGGCCGAGATCTCGCGCTCGGACGAATAGCGCTGGAAGAGATAGGCGACCTTGCCGCGCAGCAAGAGCTCGCGCAGTGGATTGGCGGCGCGCGTGCCGTCGGCGTTCTTGCCGGCGTCCTCGAGCTGCTCGAGCTTCAGGCGCGAGCGCGCGCCGGGGAAGTCGAGCAGGTCGGTGTGGTCGAAGAACGGCCACGGCTTCTCGCCGATGGCGATGCGCAATTCGGCGGTGAGCGCGCAGACCAGCGAACGCGGCAGCTCGGCATCGGCCGCGCCGGCAAGGCGGGGACGCACCTTGAGAAGGTCGGCGTTGTCGGTGCCCAGGCGATCGAGGATCAGCACGTCGATGATGCTGTCCTCGCGCGGATGCAGCGCGTTCATCGGGCAGAACGCCTCGTCGGCGAAGCCCAGCTTGCGCAATCCGTCGAACAGGATGCCGTAGAGCTTGTTGAACGGTTCGAAATCGTACCAAAGCAGCGACCACAGCCGGGCGCGGTCGTTGCCGCTCAGCCGCGGCGCCAGCTCGATCGCCTCGCGCCAGAAATCGACGTGGAAGGCTGCCGTCTTGCCCTTGAAGTAGGTGTCGAAATACTCGATCAGGTCGAGCACGTCGTCCTCGGACAGCGCGTCGACCGGCGCCGGCTTCGCCTTGGGCCGCAATTCGGCCAGGCGCTTGCGGATCGCCTCGGCGTCCGGCGGGCTGAAATCGGCCTTGTCGTGATCGAAGTCGAGATAGAACGAGTTGGCGAGGATCTTCACCAGGTCGGTCTGGGTCAGCAGCCTGAGCTGCACCGGGAAGCCCGGTGGCGCGTCACCGGGATCGGTGGTGAGGCGCGTGACGAGGCCGGTCGATTCGCGTCCACCAGGCGGGTTGATCTCGCGCAGGAAGTCGTAGCCCTTGCCGTCGAAGCGCGCGGTCAGCGGCCGGCCTTCGCGGCTGGCGAGGATCGAGACGAGGTAGGACTTGCCGGCCTGGCTGGGGCCGAAGACGCCGACGCACATCTTGCGCCTGGCGGCGCGCGCCAGCTTGCGGCTCTGGTTGCGCACCTTCTGGATCTCGGAGATCAGCGAGCCGGCCTGCTGCCCGATGCTGGCGGCGCCCGGCGCGACGTCGCGGATCCACGCGATGGCGCGCGCCGCCGCGTCGGCCGCGGAGTCGCAGGATTGGGACAGCTTCAGATCGACGTCTTCCATCCTCTCACACCGTCTTCAGCGTGCCGGTATCCAACCAATACCCCTCGGCATGCGCCAGTGTCTGCAGCCGCAAAACCACCGCGGCACGATCGACCGGCGAGTCGGTCGCATCGACGATGCGCACGATCTCGACGTTCTCGACATCGACACCGCCCTTTTCGCTGGGCCGCGCGCGGCGCAACCCGATCTGCAGCGGCGTGCGGCGCGACAGGCGATCGCCGTGCTGCTTGCTGGAATACTCCAGCGCGTAGAGTCGCGTCGTCGGCCAGCGCTCCAGGTCGATCTGCCGGAAACCCAGGGTCATCGGCCCGCGGAAGGGAATGCTCTGGTCCTCGGGCAGGATGTACTCGGGGTCGTCGAGGTTGACGTCCTGGTAGTAGACATCCTCGCGCAGCAGGCGGCCGCCGCCCTCGATCTTGCCGATGAAGCGCGCGGTGCTGCGCGCCACCAGCTTGTCGCTGCGGAAGGCGAAGCCGGCGAGCTGCGACTGGCCGAGCGCGCAGATCATCGCGCCCACCGCCACCGTGGTCTTGGGATCGCCGACGCGCAGGCGCGGATCGCGGAACGGATACCAGGCGCCGGCGCGGTAATCGTGCATGGTGACGACGCGATCGGGCGCCAGCGGCAGCAGCTTCAGGATCAGGGTGCGGATCGCCGGCAGGCGCGAGGGCCGGCCGGTCAGCAGCAGGACGTCGCAGGCATAGACGTGGATCAGCTCGCAGAGCGGCGTCAGCACGTTCTTCATCTCGGCCTGGATGGTCTCGTCGATGCCCAGCATGTCGACCGGCAGGCTGAGCTGGCGCAGGTCGAAATCCTTCGCGCCGCGCCGCTTGGCCGCTTCGTTGATGAAGTTGATCACCTCGGGCGCGGGCTGGCTGCCGGAGTCGAAGAACGCGCCGAACGGCCGCGCCTCGGAGGAGGCAATGCCGTCGAGCGGCGCATACGACTCCGCGGCCGACAGCATGGCGAGCCCGATCGGCGTGGCGATCTGCAGCGCGAACTGGCGCCTCAAGTTACGCTGCTCGACGTCCTCGCCGCCGCGATCGCCGCCCAGCAATTCGGCCAGCAGATCCTCGGGGTTGGCGACGCCGGCGGCATGCATGCCGGCCTCGATCGGCGGCAGCACGTGCTGCTGGATCACGCGCAGCAGCAGGTCGTCGCCGGCCTTGTTGAAGCCCTCGCGGAAATTCTGCTCGGGATGCAGGGTCACCGAGGTGCCGCGGCCCTCGACCGTGTAGTTGTTGATGA
>CAYNOF010001040.1:0-2406 GCA_964398335.1 uncultured Rhizobiaceae bacterium | reverse complement strand
GGCACCAACGCCTGCGCCTCCGCGCCCAGTTCCCCCAACTGCGCCACCGCGGGAATCTCCACGTTGGCCAGTTTCGTGAACGGCTGCTGTGCTCCGGCCATCCCGCCTCCTGCTCGCCTTTGCCCGCCGCCCGACTCAGTTGATCATGGTTATACCACCCTTCAGGGTGAGCATCGCATCGCCTTTGACCGACGTCATCAAGCCTTTGACGTCGACCATGATCTGTCCCTCGACCTTGATCATCATGCCCTTGATGGTCACGCCCATCTGGTCGAGCTTGACCGACGACTGACCGACCTTGAGCTCGATGCTCTGCATCGCCTCGACGTCCTGCTTGCCGAGGCTGATGCCGAGCTTGTCGTTGCCCATGGCAATCGTCGTCGTGCGATTGCCCATGCTGATGTCTTCCTTGAGATTGCCCATGCTCAGCTTGTAGGTGTCGTTGCCCTGCGTGATCGTCGTCTCGCGATTCTGCTTGATCGTTTCCGTCTGGTTGTTGTCGACCTTCAGCGTCTGGTCGTTCTTGATGTGACGGACCTGGTCGTGGTCGATGGTGATGGTCTCGTCATGCTCGACCTCGACCATATGGTCCTTCTGGGCGTGCATGAAGATCACTTCCGAGCCCTTCTTGTCCTCGAAGCGGAAGATGTTGGCGTCGGCCTTGGCGCCGCCCTTGGAGCTGCGCGTCTCGATACCGCTCTGCGTCTTGTTCGCCGGCAGCGCCCACGGAGGCATGTTGTCGCCGTTGTAGACGCAGCCGGTGACGAGCGGCCGGTCGGGATCGCCGTCGAGGAACTCGACCACGACCTCCATGCCGACGCGCGGCGTGAACACCGCGCCCCAGGTCGGACCGGCCCAGGATTGCGCACAGCGAATCCAGCACGAGCTCTTCTCGTCCTTCTGGCCCAGGCGGTCCCAGTGGAACTGCACGTGGATGCGGCCGTACTTGTCGACGTCGATCTCCTCGCCCGAGGGGCCCACGACCACCGCGGTCTGCGGGCCGGCGATGATCGGCCGCGGCGTCGTGCGCGCGGGACGCAGCGAGGTTTCCCGCGGCGCGACGACGAAGCTGTTGCCGTAGGTGTAGGAGCCGCCCGCGCCGGCGGCGTGGCCGGCACCGGAGGCGGCGTGGCGCACGCGGGCGACGACCCACTGCTTGCCGTCCTCTGCCTTGAAGTGGTGGCCCTTCAGCGTGAAGGTGCCGCCGGCCTCGAAGAAGCGAACGGCGCCGTGGCCCTCGGCCAGCTTGAAGTTCGCCTCGAGCGCCTCGATGCGGCGCTTGGCGATGCGATCGCCCTTGCCGTCGGAATCGCCCTTGTCGATGTAGTTGCCGGGATAGTCGTAGACCTCGTACTGGCCCGACTTGCCGGTCTTCTTGACGCTGTTGGTCGTGGTCAGCAGGTCCTTCGTCGGCACCTTGAAATCGTAGTCCTCGTTCGCCCACTTGGTCGGCAGGAAGCGGTACTCCTGGTCGAAGGCGTTGATCACGTTGTTGGCGGTGCCCTCGGCATCCATCTCCACGGTCGCCATGTCGATGCCGTAGTAGAGGCCGGCGTCCTCGCCGATATGCAGCTCGTTGGAGCCGTCCTTGTGGCGGATGAACCACAGCCAGCCTTCTTCCTGGATCAGCCGCTCGATGAAGGCCCAGTCGCTCTCGAGGTACTGCACGCAGTATTCCCAGGTGCGGCCGGTCGGGATCTTCGTCGCCGCCTTGGCGCCGGCCTTCGACAGCACGTCCTCGATGATCGCCTTTGTCGTCTTCTCCTGGAATATGCGACAATCGACGCGATGGGTGAGGAACCAGTACTCGGGCACCAGCTCAAGGTGATAGACGAAGTAGACCGTGCCGTCGCCCCAGTGATCAATGACACCGCCGGAACTCATGCGGCTGACGAAGCCGTGGAAGTGGCGCCAGCTGTCGCCCGAGATGACGCTGAACGTCACCTCCTTGCCCAGCAGGTCGGTCGGCTGGATGTTGTCCTTGGGCGAGATCACGTCGAGCCGGAAGGAGAAGAAGCCGTTGATCGCCTCCTCGCCGGAGAAGCCGGTCAGGATCAGCTGATCCTTGCCCAGCGGCGACTTGAGCTGCAGCCAGCGTTTTTCGTCAGTGATGGCCATAGCCGCGCTCCCGATGGCCGCGAGCATATCCTGCGGCCAGTGTATGCCAGAGTGTCTGACAGGCTTGTGTCCGGGTCAAGAAAAAAGCGATCATTCGCTCACTTTAGTGACTAGCTGTCGGGTTTCCAGTCGAAAGGTCGAAGCACCATGCGTGTAATCAAGAGCGCCTGCCTGCTCGCTGTCCTGTGTGCGATCGGTCTGGACCATGCGACAGCTCAGCAGACCACGCCGCCTGCCGCAGCGCCAGCACCCAAGCCGCCCGCCGCGGCGCCGGCACCCAAGCCGCCC
>CAYNOF010001039.1:0-3409 GCA_964398335.1 uncultured Rhizobiaceae bacterium | reverse complement strand
CCGTCGACGGCGAGCGCTGCCGCCTGCGCACGACCCAGGCGCTGACCCTGTGGCCGTTCGAGGTCACCCAGGTCGGCCTGCAGGGCCGGCCGTTCCGCGCCCCGGTCAATTCGCGCGCCCAGGGTGCGCTGTCGGTGCTGCACATCCGGCTGTCCACCCTCAGCGAGAGCGCGACGTTCGGCGACCTGCAGCCCGATCCGATCCGCTTCTACCTCGGCGGCGCCGGCGCGCGCGCCCTGCCGCTCTACGAGCTGCTGCGCAACCGGCTGCTGGGCATCGCGGTCTGCGAGCAGCCGGACGAGCCGAACGTGACCTTCCTGCCGCCCTCGGCGCTGACGCCGGTCGGCTTCTCGCGCGACGATGCGATCCTGCCGTACCCGTCGCGTTCCTTCGTCGGCTACCGGCTGCTCACCGAGTACTTCGCGCTGCCGCAGAAGTTCCTGTTCTTCGAGGTCAACGGCGTGTCGGGGCGGATGCTCGCCGGCGCCGGCCGCGAGATCAGCATCTATCTCTATCTCGCCGACACCGATGCCGAGCTCGAGCGCGCCGTGACCACGGGCGACATCGTCACCGGCTGCGTGCCCGTGGTGAACCTCTTCCCGCTGCGCGCCGAGCCCATCCGGCTCGATGGCACGGCCTTCGAGCACCGCATCGTGCCCGACGCGCGTCGCCCCGACGCGCTCGAGGTCTACATGGTCGAGAAGGTGAGCGCGAGCGACGTCGACGGCAACGAGTATCCCTTCGAGCCGTTCTTCGGCCTGCGCCACGATGCCGAAGGCGACGTGCGCTTCTGGCATGTCTCGCGACGCCAGGCCGTCAGCGCGCGCGACAAGGGCAACGAGCTCTTCATCTCGCTGCTCGATCGCGAGGCCGATGCCAGCGCACCGGCCAACTGGACACTGTCGGTCGACACGCTGTGCTTCAACCGCGACCTGCTGGCGCGCATCCCCTCGGTCGGCGGCCAGGTGCCGCTCGATCTCGTATCGCCGACGCCGGCGGTGCGGCGGGCATACATGGCGAGCATCTTCAGCCCGACGCGCCGGCCGCCGCTGGGCAATGGCCGCATGTGGCGCCTGCTGTCGCACCTGTCGCTCAACCACCTGTCGATGGCCGGCGGCGAGGATGGCGGCGAGGCGCTGCGCGAGATCCTCAGGCTCTACGACTGGGGGCAGGGTCTCGAGACGCGCCGGCTGATCGACGGCGTGCGCTCCGTCTCCAGCAAGCGCGGCCTCGCGCGCATCGTGCTGGGCCGCTCGACGGCGATCACCCAGGGCCTCGATGTCGATGTCGTGCTCGATCCGCAGAACTATCCGCCGGGCGGCGCCTATCTGCTGGCCTGCGTGCTCGAGCACTTCTTCGGCCTCTATGTCGCCGTCAACACCTTCACCCGGCTGACCGCGCGTCTGTCGGGCCGCACCGGAGTCCTTGCCGCATGGCCTCCCCGGACGGGCGAGAAGACCCTCCTCTGATCGAGCGCCTGCGCGAGGAGCCCGAGGCGTTCGACACGCTGGCGGCGATCCTCACGCTGGAGCGCCATGCCCAGCGCCAGGGCGTGCGCGCCGGCGGGGGCGGCGAACCTGTGGGCGGCGGCGCGCTGCCCCAGGACGAGGTGCTGCATTTCGTCAGCGAGACGGCGCTGGGCTTTCCGGTCGCCGAGCTCACCCAAGTGCGCGAGACGCCCGGCGGTCCGCCCAAGGTCGAGATCACCTTCATGGGCATGCACGGCCCCTCGGGCGTGCTGCCGCAGGCCTACAGCGACAAGGTGCTCGAGCGGGCGCGCGAGAAGGATACCTCGCTCGCCGATTTCCTCGACATGTTCACGCACCGCTCGGCGAGCTTCTTCATCCGAGCCTGGAAGAAGTATCGGCTGACGGCGCAGGTCAATTCCACCATCGACGATCTGGGGCCGACGGCGCTGCCGTCGGAGCTCGGCATCGCCGGTTTCGTCGACGCGATCCTCGGCTTCAGCACCAACGGGCTGAAGGGCCGGCTGGCGCCGCGCCACACGGCGCTGCGCTTCTATGCCGGCGCCTATGCCGGCAACCCGCGCTCGGCGGTGGTGCTGGAGGCGATCCTCAGCGACTATTTCGGCGAGAGGATCTCGGTCGACACCTTCGTGCCGCACTGGGAACGCCTGCCGTCCACGGAGCAGACGCAGATGACGCCGACCAGCTTCTGCCGGCTGGGCGACGAGGCGGTGATCGGCGCGCGCGTGATGCGGCCGGAAGCCAAGTTCCGCATCAAGCTCGGCCCGCTCGACTACAAGACGCTGCGCTCGTTCCTGCCCGACCGCACGCGGCTGCGCGAACTCGTGCATCTGGCCCGCCTGTTCGTCGGCGAGGCGATGTTCTTCGACATCCAGCTGGTGCTGCGCCGCGACAATGTCCCGCCGATGCAGCTGGGCGATTGGGGCGGCGGCGACGGCGCGCGGCTGGGCTGGAATACGTGGCTGACATCGGTAGCGCCGGCGACCGATCCCGACGACACGATCCTGTCCTGCGACACGGTTCCCTGAAATAGGCGCGAATTAGCCGATCAGCACTGTCGGGAAGCCCGTGACGATCGTGCCGCCGTGCGCGGTCATGTCCAGGATCCGCGCCGCCGGCAGATTCATGACGAGGACCGTGAAGGAACCCAGGACGATCACGTCAGGCGGTCCGACGCAGATTGCCATGTCCGAGATGCGCGCCTGCGGCATCATGCCGGTGATCACCGTGATTGCGCAGGGCGGGATGATCGGGCCGCCGACATGCGGAACGAGGACGGTGACCATCGGACACACATGCATGTCCGTGACGCGGGCAGCTGGCATTCCCATGTGAGTATTTGATCACTTTTTCCCGCGCGAGTCAAAGTATCCGTCAGCGCGATCCACCCTTCTTGCTGTTCTCGCGTTCATAGGCCTCGGCGAAGATCTGGCCGATGCGCCCGGCCAGCGTGTTGCCGATGTCCTGTTTCACCTCGCCGAAGGCCTTGCTGTAGTGCTCCCAGTAGACGGTTTCCTTGCGGCGGCCGAAGACGCCGCCGCCTTCATTGCCAGCAACAGCGGCGATGGCCTCCGGTGATAGCCGCGCCAGCACGGCATCGAGCACGGCGCGGAAGGCGGCGAGCAGCGCGAGCTGGTGCGCCTCGAGATCCTTGCCGGCGTCCCATACGGCGGCCTGGCCGGACTGGAAGCCCGGCCGCACCGCGCCCAGCATCACCAACAGCATCTCCGATTCGTCGGCGGAGAACTTCAGCGGGTTGTTCTCGCGCGCGGCGACCACGGTCTGGCTGATGCGGAACTCGCCCTTCAGCAGGCGGCGTGCCTCGAGCAGGCGCGCCAGGGTCGAGACGATGGCGCGCGTCGAGGCACCCAAAGTCCTGAGTGCGGTTGCCGCATCGGTGTTCGGCGGCAGGTTCTCGATGC
>CAYNOF010001038.1:0-2315 GCA_964398335.1 uncultured Rhizobiaceae bacterium | reverse complement strand
CAACAGCAGCGAGAGGTTGTTGCCGTTGGTCGCCAGATCCGCGGCGAACTTCGCCGCGAAGCGATCGTACTCGGCGCCCATGTTGCAGGCGCGGGCGGCGAAGGCGAACTCCTGCTGGACGATGCGGCTGCGCACCGTGGTCGCCTCGTCGGCATTCAGGCACTGGCCCCGACTGGGCACCCCCGACGCGGGCATGACCTTGGCGTAGCTCGTCGACGGCGCTGGCGGCCCGGCGGGCTTGGGCGGCTCGCATCCCCCCAATGCTGCGGCAGCAAGAACGACCAGCCCATAACGCATCGGGTTCCCCGTTTATCGAGACTCCGCACCGGGAGCCGGGGGCATCCTAGGCAGCCAACTCGATCAGTTCCTGACAGGGCGAGGACGTCGCTGCCGCTAACCGAACCATCGCGAAAACCGGCGCCTCTGGAACTGCTTCACCGCAGCCAACACCATCGCCAACGCGCCGACGGCCAGGACCACCGTCAGGATATCGTCGGCATGCAGGGGCCCGAAGCCGAACAGGGAGCGGGCAGGCGGCAGCGCGACAACCAGGACCAGCAAGGTGCCCGTCAGCAGGTGAATGCCGAGCAGCACGGGATTGCCGCCGGCGAGGAAGTCGAACGGATGGCCGCGATAGGAACGGTTGGCGATGATCAGGGCCAGATTGGACAGGACCAGGGTGAAGAACGAAAGGGCGCGCACGTCCTCGTCCGGCAGCCCCCGATGCGCGCTCAGCAGATAGACCAGGCTCGTCACCAGCAGCGCGGCGAGACCTTGCAGAAGGCCCGAGACCAGCAGCGACGCGGAAAACAGGCGCGCGTCCGGCGCCCGGGGAGGGCGGCTCATGATGTCCGGTTCCTCGTGCTCGGCCTCGAATGCGATCGAGCAGGCCGGATCGATGATCATCTCGAGAAAGGCGATGTGAACCGGCAGCAGCACGAGGGGATAGCCGGTCAGCAGCGGCAGCAGCGCGATGCCCGCGATGGGAACGTGCACGGCGACGATGTAGCCCATCGCCTTGCGCAGATTGTCGTAGATGCGCCGGCCCAGGCGAATTGTGCGCACCACGGAGCCGAAATCGTCGTTGAGCAGGACGATCGAGGATGCCTCGCGCGCGACGTCGGTGCCGCGATCGCCCATGGCGATGCCGATGTCGGCCCGCTTGAGGCTCGGCGCATCGTTCACGCCGTCGCCGGTCATGGCGACGACCTCGCCGCCGGCCTGCAGCGCTTCGACGATCCTGAGCTTCTGCTCGGGACGGATGCGCGCGAAGACGCTGGTGGTCTTCACGCGGTCCGCGAGCGCCGAATCGGACAGCTGCGACAGCTCCATCCCCGTGAGGATCGACGTGCCCGCAAGGCCCGCTTCGCGCGCGATGGCCTGGGCCGTGGACGGGTAGTCGCCGGTGATCATCACGACGCGAATGCCCGCGGCGCGACATTCGGCGATGGCATCGGGCACTTCCGGCCGCAACGGGTCGGCCAGGCCGAGCAGTCCGGCCCACCGGAAGGCGAAGCCGCGCGGCGTATCCGGCAGCGGCCCGTCGCCCGGCTCGGCCCGGGCGACGCCCAGCACGCGCATGCCGCGTGCGGCCCTCGCCTCGACATGGTCGCGGACGGCCGCCGCTTCGGCCGCGTCGAGCCGGCAAAGATCCATGATCGCTTCCGGCGCGCCCTTGGCGGCGGCGAGCGGGCGCGCTGCAGCGGGCAGGCGCCAGACCTGCGTCACGGCAAGCAGGTCGGCCGACAACGCGTAGCCGCGTACCAGCGAGGCGTCGTCGATGCGAGGCCCGGCGGCCCGCAAGATGGCCCGATCCATCGGGTCGAACGCCTCGGGGGCGCAGGCGAGCGCCGCCCAGCGCAGCAATTGCCCCGAGTCGACGCCCTCGCCGGGCATGGGCTCGGCGACCGACATCTGGTTGCGGGTCAGGGTCCCGGTCTTGTCGGTGCAGAGCACGGTCGCGGCGCCCAGCACCTCGATGGCCGCGGCCCGTCGTGTCAGCACATGCACGCGGGCGATGCGCCAGGCGCCCATCGTCATGAAGACGGCGAGGACCAGCGGAAACTCCTCCGGCATCATCGACATGCCCAGCGCGATGCCGGCCAGGGCGCCGTCGAGCCAGGAACCGCGCGACAGCGCATAGATCACGGCCGCGGCGATGCTTGCCGCGATGGCGGCCAGCGCGAACA
Source organism: uncultured Rhizobiaceae bacterium (assembly GCA_964398335.1). Classification (GTDB taxonomy): domain Bacteria; phylum Pseudomonadota; class Alphaproteobacteria; order Reyranellales; family Reyranellaceae; genus JAFAZJ01. The sequence continues at coordinate 126 of CAYNOF010001038.1, read as the reverse complement.
GTCTCACCAGCCGCCTGGTCTCGAGCGCGAGCCGCGGCGTCGCGGCATTGATCGAGGCGAGCGACTTGCCGATGCGGCCCATCTCGGTCGCGGCGCCGGTCGCCGTGACCAGCGCCACACCGGAGC
>CAYNOF010001037.1:0-12062 GCA_964398335.1 uncultured Rhizobiaceae bacterium | reverse complement strand
ACGGCCTGCGGCAGAATGGGCGCGGCCGCGTCGTAGCGCTTGCCTGCGCGCAGGCAGAACAGCGGGCTGAGCATGCGGTTGGCGATGACCTCGGTGCCCTCGTTGTCCGACAGCCGGAAGCGGCCGCGATCGTCGGCCAGCACCGAGACGTCGGCGACGGCTCCTGGGCGCAGCGAGCCGAGCTCGTCGGCCATGCCCAGCATCGCCGCGGCGTTGGTCGTCACCATCGGCACGACCTGCTCGAGCGTCAGGCCGAGCGCCAGCAATTCGGTCATGGCGTAGCTCAGGCTGAAGCGCGCTGAGCCGGCGAAGGGATGCGCTTCCTCGTCGTCGGGGTGCGTCGCGGGCGTGCCGGGCGGCGGCGGGACCTTGGTATTGTAGCCGTGCATGTCGGCGCCCAGCGTGTCGGGCACGATGCCGGCGTCGAGCGCCAGCCGCGCCATGCGGAAGCTGAAATGGCTGCCGTGGCCGACATCGATCTTCAGCCCGCGCGCGATCGCCGCTTCGACGATCGGATGCACGCGGCCATTCTTGTCGATGAAGCCGCCGGGATGGCGCGTGAAGGGATGGGCGAGGATGTCGCCCGGCCGCATCAGCGCGACGATCGCCGGCAGGATGCCGTCGGGGTCGACGCCGTTGGCACCGCCTTCGGGCAGCGGCCAGAGCTGGCCGAAATGGATGTAGACGGGCAGATCCGCCTGGCGGCCGATCTCCGCCGCCTTGCGCATCACCTCGATGCCCCAGCGCGCGAAGCCGCCCAGTTCCGCATGGGCCTTGATGCCGCGCACGAGATCGCGATTGGCGCGCGCGGCCTTCACCGTGGCGTCGATGTCGACGCCGTCGGGGCCGTAGAGGTTCGGATAATAGTGCCCTTCGAGCCCGCCGACGACGTAAGCCGAGATGAACGCCAGCACGCGGCTGGCGGCCGGCTCGGCGATGAAATGCCGGAAGCCCGGAAAGGTCATGCAGGATGGACCGCCCTGGTCGACCAGCGTGGTCACGCCGCTTTGTACGCCCACCATGTCCGCCGGCAGGCCGAAGCGGCCCGAGACGTAGGTGTAGACGTGCGCGTGCGTGTCGATCATGCCCGGCAGCACGATGCGGCCGCGCACATCGGTGATCTCGCGCGCGATGCTCGGCAGATTGGGCTGTACCGCCGCGATGCGGCCGTCGCGGATGGCGATGTCGGCGACACCGTCGAGGTCTCGGGCCGGATCCACGACGTGTCCGCCTCGAAGGATGAGGTCGTATGGGGCATCGCTCATGCCCGAAACCATGCAAATGGCGCACCATTGGTCATTTGCATGCTATGCAATATGGATTGCATATAGGACAATGTCCGGCTACCGTCCGCGCCATGCCGTCCGACAGCGACCTCGCCAAGACCATCGGCGCGCGCCTGCGCAGCGCACGCCAGCAGCAGGGGCGCACCCTGGAGCACGTCGCCACGGCGGCGGGCCTGTCGGTCGCGTTCCTGTCGCGACTGGAGCGCGGTGCGGCGAATGCGTCGATCGGCAATCTGATCAGCCTCGCAAGCGCGCTGCGTCAGCCGCTCGCCGGGCTGTTCGAGGATATCGGCGGCGAGACGCCGCGCTATGTGCTGCGCCGCGCCGATGAGTCGAGCGCGAGCTGGCTGCGCAGCCCGGCTGGTTACGCCTGGCGTCGCCTCGGCGGCGACCTGCGCCATGCGCGGCTGGATGCCTTCGAGCTGGTCTTCCCGTCAGGTGTGCGCAAGGCGATCGAGCTGGTGTCGCACGAGGGCGAGGAGTTCCTCGAGGTGACGCAGGGCCGCCTCGAATTCCATCTCGGCCGCGAGCGGCTGGAGATGGTGCCGGGCGACACGCTGCATTTCGACGCCACGATCCCGCACATGGGACGCGCGCTGGGCAACGCGCCGGCGCATCTGCTGATGGTGCACACCGTGAGCGGCGGCGCCACTGAGGTGCCGCCGGCCTTCCAGGCGCTGCGCGACATCAAGCCGACCGCCAACATTTCGGCGAGGAGACGAGCATGAGCGAAAGCCACCAGGCGCCGATCGCGCGGCATGTCGACGACATCGACTGGGAGACCATCCGCTGGCCCGGCGAGACCGGCAAGATGCTGTTCCATCCCCGGCCGGAGAATCCCACCGAGCCCAATGCCGGGTTGCTGAAGCTCGAGCCGGGTGGCTGGCATCCGCTGCACCGTCACGACTTCGCGCAGGTCTGGTACGTGCTCGATGGCACGTTCCGCATGGGCGGCAGGGATTACGGCCCCGGCACGATGATCTGGCACGCCGACCCGCACTACGAGGAAGAGCTGCGCACCGAGACCGGCGGCACGATGCTGATCGTGCAGTACCCCGGCCCGACGACCGGCGGCCGGCCGATCTACGACAAGCGCTTCAACATGGCCGAGCGCAAGGCGGTCGAGGCGGAGCGCACGGATCTCTGATCCGGCGTTCGGGCGGTTCGTTCACCGCCCGCGCAACGTCTGCAACATCGACAGGTTCTGCCATTTTGGCGATAGTTCCCCGGCTGCCAGCAGCCGGGGGGAGAGCAAGATGGCGAACGGCACCGTGCGCACGCGGCGTGACGTCTGGACGTTGCAGCAGCCCTGGGATCCCATCCTCGAATGGTACGCGCGCGGCGTCGCCGCGATGCGGGCGCGGCCGATCGCCGATCCGCTGAGCTGGCGCTACCAGGCGGCGATCCATGGCTATCATCCCAGCCTCGATCCCTATCGCCAGCCGGGTGAGACGCTGCCGTCCAACAGCGAGCGCCAGCGCTACTGGAACCAGTGCCAGCACAGCAGCTGGTTCTTCCTGCCCTGGCATCGCGTCTATCTCGGCATCTGGGAGCGCATTCTCGGCGATGCGATCGCTGGGCTCGGCGGCCCGGCCGACTGGGCACTGCCCTACTGGAACTACAGCGACGCGACCAATCCCAACGCGCGCAGCCTGCCGCCCGCCTTCATGGCCGCGACCCTGCCCGACGGCACGGCCAATGCGTTGCACCTCGAGCCGCGCTTGCGCATGGGCGTCGACGCCGATGGCACGGTCGCGCTCGACGATTCCGATGTCAGCCTCGAGTGCCTGCGCGACCGCGCCTTCACGCTGGATCCGACGTCGGGCACGACCGCGTTCGGCGGACCGAGCACGCTGTTCAATCATGGCGGTGGTCCCACCGGCAGCCTCGAGCAGACGCCGCACGGCAACATCCACGTCGCGGTCGGCGGCTTCAGCGGCAACGACGCCGGCCTGATGAGCCGCTTCGAGACCGCGGGGCTCGATCCGGTGTTCTGGATGCACCACGCCAATATCGATCGGCTGTGGGAGGTGTGGCGCGGCCGCGTCGGCAGCAGCGGCAATCCGACCGGCCTTGACTGGGTCAACGCGACGGGCGCACGGTTTCGCTTCCGGGACCAGGCCGGCGCGGAAAAGACCTACGCTCCGGCCGACGTGCTGGACAGCAAGGCGGAGCCTTTCCACTACGCCTACGACACCGTCGCCGATCCGCTGCCGGTGGTTGTCTCGGAGGCCGCGCTGGAGTCGCTCACGACACGAGAGAGCGCCATGGCCGAGCTGGTCGGGGCCACGAAGGCCCCCATTCCCCTGTCGTCGCCGACGACGCGAGTCGGCATCGAGCTGGCGCGGCCCAGCGGCCCGGCGCTCGAGTCGCTCACCCCGCAGCGCGTCTACCTCAACCTCTCCAACATCACCGCCAGGCGCCCGGCGACGCGCGTGAAGGTCTACCTGGGCGCGCATGGCGAGCCGCGCGACGAGGACCTGGCCGGTACGCTGCCGATGTTCGGCGTCGAGACCGCCAGCGACCTGGAGTCGACGCATGGCGGCTCCGGCCTGTCCTATGTGCTCGATGTCACCCGAATCGTCGATCGGCTGAAGGCCGAGGGACGCTGGAATCCCGACCGGCTCGACCTGTCGTTCGTCGCCCGCGACGAGCTGGGCGCGGATGTCGGCCAGCAGGTCGGCAGCGTCAGCGTCCACTACGAGTGAGCGCGCAAGCCGCATATTCGCCGCGCGCGCTGGCATGGCGCCATCCGCAATGGTGGCTCGCCGCCCTCGTCGTGGCCGCCTGGGTGTTCATCGTGACGGCGACGCCCGAGACCTTCGGCGCGCTGTGCCGCGCGCTCGGCACATCCGGCGCCAATCGGATCGTGAGCGTCCTCGCGCACTGGCCGGTGATGGTCGCGGCGATGATGCTGCCGCTTGCTCTGCCGATGGCGCGGTACGTCGCCTCGCGCAGCCTGTGGTCCAACCGGCACCGGGCCATTGGCTGGTTCGCTCTCGGCTATCTCACGCCATGGCTGGCCGTCGGCTTCGCCTGTGCCGGACTGGCCTGGCTGCTCGGCGAGTCCCGTCTCGTCCCGATCATCGCCTTCATCGTCGTCGCGATCTGGCACTGGACGCCTGTGCGACGCGCGGCGTTGCGGCGATGCCACCGCGTCCTGCCGGTCGCACCCGGAGGCGCCGAAGGCCGCCGATCGTGTATCGCCTTCGGCCTTTTTCATGGCGGCGCCTGCGTGACGACATGTGCACCGCTGATGATGGCCCTCGTGCTCGCCGGCCATCGCCCGGCGGTCATGGCTCTTGTCACGCTGGTGACTCTGGCGGAACGATTCTGGCCGCGGCTGCCATCCGTCGCGATGGGCTCAGTGCCGCTCGCGTTGGCGGTCCTGCAGCTGGCCTGAAACGAAGAAGGCCGCCCGCAGGCGGCCTTGCGACGACGAGCGATCCGCCCGATCAGTTGTGCTTGGCGATCTCCATGCGGCCGACCTGGTCGCGATGGACCTCGTCCGGACCGTCTGCCAGGCGCAGCGTGCGCTGGTGCGCGTACATGCTGGCGAGCTTGAAGACCTGCGAGACGCCGCCGGCGCCGTGCAGCTGCAGGCAGCGGTCGACGACCTTCGAGGTGATGTTCGGCACCGCGACCTTGATCATGGCGATCTGCTGGCGCGCTTCCTTGTTGCCGAACTTGTCCATCGCCCAGGCCGCCTTGAGCACCAGCAGGCGGGCCATGTCGATCTCCATGCGCATGTCCGCGACATGCGCCTTGGTGACGCCCATCTCCGAGACGCGCTGGCCGAAGGCGACGCGGCTCTTGGCGCGCTTGATCGCCATCTCCAGGGCGCGCTCGGCGACGCCGATGGCGCGCATGCAGTGATGGATGCGGCCCGGCCCGAGGCGGCCCTGCGCGATCTCGAAACCGCGGCCCTCGCCCAGCAGGATGTGGTCCTTGGGCACGCGCACGTTGTCGTAGATCACCTCGGCGTGGCCGTGCGGCGCGTCGTCATAGCCGAAGACGTGCAGCATCTTGACGATCTTGATGCCGGGCGTGTCGCGCGGCACGACGACCATCGATTGCTGGCGGTAGGCCGGCGCGTTCGGATCGCTCTTGCCCATGAAGACGATGACCTTGCAGCGCGGATCGCCCATGCCCGAGGACCACCACTTGCGGCCGTTGATCACGTAGTGATCGCCGTCGCTCTCGATGCGGCTCTCGATGTTGCGCGCGTCCGAGGAGGCCACCGCCGGCTCGGTCATCGCGAAGCACGAGCGGATCTCGCCGTTGAGCAGCGGGGTCAGCCACTTCTTCTTCAGCTCGGGCGAGGCGTAGCGCGCGAAGACTTCCATGTTGCCGGTGTCGGGCGCCGAGCAGTTGGTCGCCTCCGAGGCGATCTTCGAACGGCCCAGCACCTCGCAGATCGGCGCGTATTCCAGGTTCGACAGGCCCATCGTGCCGTGCGTGTCGCCGCTGTCGCGATCCTTGGGCAGGAACATGTTCCACAGGCCGCGCTTCTTCGCCTCGGTCTTGACCTCTTCCATGACGGGCGGCAGCGACCAGCGATCCTTGGCGCTCTCGAGCTGCTGCTCGTACACTTCCTCGGCCGGGTAGATCACCTCGTCCATGAACTTGTGCATCCGCTCCAAGAGATCCTTGGTGCGGTCCGAATATTCGAAATCCATCGTTCCCTCTCCTCGTGCGGCGCTTCCCGCGGCGCGCCGATCGCGCCATCTGCCCGGCGTCCGACCGGCCGGGCTGCTACCACTGGGATGGGCCGGACTCTGGCGCAAATCGGCAGTGAAATGAACGGCCATTTTCCCGCACGCCGCCGCGAGCCTCCGCTTCGCGGAACCGCGCCGGATCGACTAGGATGCGCCGCGGAATTTCATGCCGGAGCGTTTCATGTCCCTGCGATCGACACTGGCCGCGTTGGCCGTGGTCCTGCTTCCCACTGTCGCGAGCGCGCAGATCGCACCGCCGACCAGCGGTGATGTCGATCCGCAGCAGCTCGTCAACATCCTGCAATCGATGGGCAAGGCCCCCGAGCTGAAATACGACAAGGACGGTGACCCCGAGATCACGGCGAAGACCGAGAACATCAACTTCGTGATCTTCTTCTACAACTGCCAGAAGCAGCAGCAGCCGATCCGCTGCCGCAGCTATCAGTTCTGGGCCAGCTTCCATAACCTCGCCTCGCCGCCGACCCTGGAGAAGATCAACCAGTGGAACGAGACCAAGCGGCTGGCGCAGGCGTCGACCGACGGCGAGGGACGCTATCGCGTCAAGATGAACGTCAATCCGCGCGGCGCCGACGTCGATGTCAACTTCCGCGCCTACATGGAGTGGTGGAACCTCTCGGTGCGCGAATACAAGCAGCACATCGGTTTCACCAACTAACCCTGACGGTGTGCCAGCCATAGCCCGCCGGCGAGGCAGCCGAGGGCGGCGAGGAACAGCGGCGAGAGCGGCTCGGCGAGCAGCGCCCAGCCGAGCAGCGCCGCGGTCGGCGGGCTGATCGCGACGAACACCGTCACCCGCGTCGGGCTGGTATGCGCCAGCGCCCAGAGCCAGAGGAAATAGGCGGCGGCGCTGGCCAAGCCGACGAACAGCACCGCGCCCCATCCCGCCGCGTCGAAGCGCGGCCAGCGATCGAAGAAATGCTCGTTGGCTGCCAGCAGCGCGAGGAAGGCCACCGATGCCACCATCGCGAACCAGCTCACCTGCAGGGTCGGGTACTTCCGTACATAGGGCCGGTAGAACACGCTGCAGATCGCGCCGCACAGCGCCGAGGCGAACACAGCGGCCTCGCCCCACCAGCCGGCATCGCCGCCGGACGCGAGCGCCTTGTCGCCCAACGCCAGCGCCACGCCGACGAAGGTCAGCAGCACGCCCGCCGTCTTCGCCAGCGTCAGCCGCTCCAGCCGCATCGCAGCCGCCAGCAGCATGGTGAGCAGCGGAAATGTCGCAAAAATCAGGGCTGCGCGCGCCGAGGGCATGCGCTGCAGGCCCCAGTTCAGAAGCGCGACCAGGATGCCGAACTGCACGATGCCCAGCAGCGCCACCGGCAGCAGGTCGCGCCGCGCGAAGCGCATGCGGCGGATCATCAGCAGCGGCGGCAGCAGGCAGAGCGCGCCGACGCTGTAGCGCAGCAGTGCCAGCGTCGCCGGCGGCATCTGTTCCAGGGCGAATCGGCTGGCGACCATCGCCGCGCCGATCAGCAACCCGTTGGCCGCCGCGGCGAGGACCGGCAGGATCGGATTCACGGAGCCGCCGTCGTCCCGCAGGGGCACACTTGGCAGAAGAATCGGCGGGACGCCGGCGGTTCCAGGCTCACAGGTTCTTTTCCCAGGTCTCGCCGACGAGGTCCTTGCCGAATTTGTGGTAGCGCTCCTCCTCGACCAGGCGATAGCCCTCCGAGGCGTAGATCGCGCGCGCCGCCACCAGCACGTCGTGCGTCCACAAGGTCATCTTGCGATAGCCCTTCTCGCGCGCGAACCGCTCGCACTCGCGCACCATCATGCGGCCCAGCCCGCTGCCGCGCGTCTCCGGCTCGACCAGCACCAGCCGCAGCCTTGCGACCCTGGCGCTGTCGCGCACGACGAAGGCGCAGCCGACCGGCCTTCCATCCTTCTCGGCGATCACCGAGCGCTCATGCGCGGGATCGAAGTCGCGGATGAACTTGGCAGCGATCTCCGCCACCAGGCCCTCGAACTCGTGGTTCCAGCCGAACTCCTCGGCGTAGAGCGTGCCGTGGCGGCTCACCACCCAGCCCATGTCGCCGATGCGATGCGGGCGCAGGACATAGGCGGCGGGTTCGCGATTGCCGCCCAGCACGCGCTCGATCGTATCCATCGCCTCGAGCAGACGTCGCTGGTCGGGCTCGGCCACCTTGCCCAGCATGGCGCTGTGCTCGATCTGCGAGGTGCGGTCGACGGGCGCGAACGCCTTGCGGCCGGCGCGCGTACCCACCAGCACCTGGCGGCGGCCATCCTCGGTCGAGCGGACACGCTCGACCAGCCCCTGCCGCGCCAGCCGCGACAGGATGCGGCTGAGATAGCCGGCGTCGACCCCCAGCTCGCGCACGAGGTCGCTCGCCGCCAGCCCGTCGCGATGCGTCAGCTCGTACATGACGCGGCCCTCGGTGAGGCCGAAAGGGCCATTGTTGAGCCCTTCACGCAGGGCGCCGATGCGCGCCGTGTAGAAACGGGTGAAGCGGCGCATCGCACGCACGCGCCGGTCCAGTTCGGTGTCGCTCATTCAGCAATGGTCAACCAATTAGTTGACTTTGTCAATCATTGCCGCGGAGCGCCGCCGCCGCTACACCGGAAGCCAACAAGATCACGCGTTGTGGAGAAACGCCTTGGACAGCCACGTGAAGGCGCCGTTCCGGCCGATCGAGTTCCTCAGCCGCGACGTCGAGCTCGACCGCCGCGCCGACGGCTCCATGGTGCTGCGCTCGCGCCACAAGCTGATCCCCTACGAGCGCCACGTGCCGGCCTTCCTGGCGAAGTGGGCGGGCGAGGAGCCGGAGCGCGTCTGGCTGGCGCAGCGCCGTGGCCCGGAGCGCGCCTGGCTGAAGGTGACCTATGCCGAGGCGAAGCGACGCGTCGATGCGCTGACCCAGGCGCTGCTCGACCGCGGCTTCGGACCGGACAGGCCTGTCATGCCGATCAGCGGCAACTCGATCGAGTTCGCGCTGCTCACGATGGCGGCGATGCAGGCGCGCGCGCCGCTGGCGCCGGCCTCGCCCGCCTATTCGCTGATGAGCCAGGACCACGCCAAGCTGAAATACGTCGTCGAGCTGCTGAACCCGGGCCTGATCCTGGTGCAGTACGGCCCGCCCTTCGAGCGCGCCCTTAAGTCGCTGGATCTGTCGGGCGTCGAGATCGTGCATGTCGACATGCCTCCGGAGGGCATCAAATCGACGCCGTGGTCGGAATTGCTGGCCACCGAAGCGACCGACGACGTCGCGCGTTCGATCGCCGCGCTGGGCCCCAAGACGATCGGCAAATTCCTGTTCACCTCGGGCTCGACCGGCATGCCCAAGGCGGTGATCAACACCCAGGAGATGATGTGCGCCAACGCGGCGATGGGCCGCCAGGCAAGGCCGCGCCAGCCCGGCGATCCCTCCCCGGTGATCCTCGACTGGCTGCCCTGGAACCACACCATGGGCGGCAATTCGGGCTTCCATGCCCTGCTGGCCGAAGGCGGCACGCTCTATATCGACGACGGCAAGCCGCTCCCCGGCATGTTCGACGAGACGCTGCGCAACCTGCGCGAGGTCTCGCCCACCTCCTATTCCAACGTGCCGGCGGGCTATGCCGCGCTGGCCGCGGCGCTGGAGAAGGACGACGCGCTGGCGCAGTCGTTCTTCCGGCAGCTCACCGCCCTCAGCTATGGCGGCGCCACCCTGCCCGACGATCTCTACGATCGCATGCAGGCTCTGGCGATCAAGCACACCGGCCAGCGCCTGGTGTTCTTCACCGGCTGGGGCTCGACCGAGACGGCGCCCACCGCCACCGCGACCTATTGGGAGACCGAGCGGGTCGGGCTGATCGGCCTGCCCTTCCCCGGCGTCGAGTTGAAGATGGTGCCGGCCGGCGGCAAGTACGAGTTGCGCCTGCGCGGCGTCATCGTCACGCCGGGCTATTACAAGCGGCCCGACCTGACGGCGCAGATGTTCGACGAGGAAGGCTTCTACAAGATCGGCGATGCCGGCGACTTCGTCGATCCCAACGATCCCTCCCAGGGGCTGGTGTTCAAGGGCCGTGTGGTCGAGGACTTCAAGCTGATGAGCGGAACCTTCGTCCATGTCGGCTCGCTGCGCGTGGCCGCCATCGCCGCCGCCTCGCCTGCCATCCAGGATGCGGTGGTGACCGGCCAGGACAAGGCGTTCATCGGCCTGCTGGCCTGGCCCAACGTGCTGGCCTGCCGCCAGATCGCCGGCGACGCCAGCGCCACGCCCGAGGCGCTGATCCGGCATCCCAAGGTGATCGAGACCGTGCGCGCGGGCCTGGCTCGCTACAACAAGGAAAACCCCGGCTCCAGCACCCAGATCAAGCGCGTGGTGCTGATGGCCGAGCCGCCATCGATCGATGGCAATGAGCTGACCGACAAAGGTTACATCAACCAGCGCGCCACCCTGGAGCGCCGCGCCGCCCTGGTCGACAAGCTCTATGCCGATCCGCCAGGTCCGGACGTCATCGTGATCTGATGGATGCCTTTCGCCTGCACCAGCATCTGATCGGCCAGCAAGGCTCGCGACGCAGCCTCAACACGCCGGTGCTGGCGATCGATCTCGAGGTCATGGAGGCCAATATCGCCGCCATGGCGGCGTTCGCCGGACGGCACGGCAGGAAGCTGCGACCGCACAGCAAGACCCACAAATCGCCGCAGATCGCGCGGCGCCAGATCGAGGCGGGCGCGCTGGGCGTGTGCTGCGCCAAGCTGGGCGAGGCCGAGGCCATGGTCGAGGCCGGCATCGCCGGCGTGCTGATCACTTCGCCGGTGGTGACGCGGCAGGGCATCGAGCGGCTGGTGGCGCTCGGCCAGCGTGCGGCGACCGGTCCGGGCGGGCTGATGCAGACCGTGGACAATCCCGCCAATATCGCGGCGCTGCAGGCGGCGGCGGCGGAAGCCGGGACCGCGCTCGACCTGGTGCTCGATATCGATCCCGGCATGCACCGCACCGGCGTCAGCGACGATGACCAGGTGGTGCGGCTGGCCCGCCAGATCGCCGACAGCCGACACCTGCGCTTCGCCGGCGTCCAGTTCTATTCCGGCCGGCTGCAGCATGTCGAAGACTTCGCCGAGCGGCGCAACGCCGTGGAGGCCGAAACGGCGCGGCTGAAACGCCTGGTCGAGGAATTGCGCAGGGCCGGTCTGCCGCCCGGTATCGTCACCGGCGGCGGCACCGGCACCCATGCCATCGACGCCGCGCTGGGCGTGTTCAGCGAGCTGCAATGCGGCTCCTACATTTTCATGGATGCGCAGTACGAAGCGGTCGATCTGCGCGGCGACAATTCCCGGCCGTTCGGGCAGTCGCTGTTCGTCGACACCACCATCATCAGCGCCAACACGCCAGGCATGGCCACCGCCGATGCCGGCCTGAAGGCCTTCGCCACCGACGGACCGATGCCGACCATTGCCCGCGGCGCGCCCGAAGGCTCGAGCTATCGCTTCTTCGGCGACGAATACGGCGCCGTCGGCCTGCCGCCCGGCCAGGCCCTGAAGATCGGCGACTGGCTGAGTTGCCAGCCGCCGCATTGCGATCCCACGGTCAACCTCTACGACGCCTATCACGTCGTGCAGGGCGACACCCTGATCGACATCTGGCCGATCGCCGCACGTGGCCTTTCGCGCTGATCCGTCATCCTGAGCGGCGCTAAATGATCTTGCCGCCGCTCCAGCGTCGATTGAGCAGCAGCGCGCCCAGCAGCGTTACCGCCGACAGCGCCACCATGGCGAGATAGGCAAGCTGGGCGTGGTCGCGCACCAGCACGCCGGCCAGGCTCATCGCCAGCCCCATGCCGACGCCCAGCGGCAGCGCGTAGTAGAGGCTTTGCGCCGAGCTCATGGCCCGCTCGGGCACTGCGCGTTGCATGAAGTGCATCGACGCCAGATGGGCGGCGCCGAATGTCAGGGCGTGCATGAGCTGCGCCAGGAACAGCAGCGGCAGGTCGGTGGTCGCGGCCAGCCCCAGCCAGCGCAGCATGCCGCCGATGCCGGCCAGCGCCAGCAGGCCGGTGACGCCGATGCGTCCCAGCACGCGGCCGGCGA
>CAYNOF010001036.1:0-9193 GCA_964398335.1 uncultured Rhizobiaceae bacterium | reverse complement strand
CGCGGCATAGCTTCAGCACATGTCGGCCCGCCGGCTCGCGCCGGAAGTCATGATAGAACGTGACGATGCCATGGACCTCGGCGCGCGTCAGGTTGAGCGCGTCGGCCACCAGCACGACGGCTTGGTCGGGGATGAATCCGAATTCGCGCTGCAGCGCATGCAGGATGACCAATGCCGGACCCTCGACGGTCCGGTAAGTCTCGATGATCTGCCGCGCGCGCGCCTCTTGCCAGGCGGGCATTGGCCGCGCCTCCCGGTCACGCTGCCATTTCGACTGTCAGATTGACGGCGATGCGGCAGCGATCAAGAAAGCAGTTCGGTTGCCCGATAGAATATGTCTATCAAACCGCCGATTTCAATTGGCCGACAGGCCCTCGGCCGCAGCCAGCCGCCTGGCCTCGGCCACCAGGGCCGCCGTGAGGGGCGTCATCGGCTCCTGGTCCGCGACGATGAGGCCGATGACCGGGTCGGGGGCGTCGCCGGCAATCGGGATCGCCCGGATGGCTTCCGTCAGGCCCAGGGTCTCGGCGACTTTCGCCGGCATGACGCTGGACCAACGTCCGGTCCGCACATGTGAGACCAGCACCATCATGGAGTTCGATTCCAGCGTCGGGGCCGGCTCGCAACCGGCGTCCCGCAGCAGGCGGTCGATGATGCGACGGTTCTGCATGTCGGGCGTCAGCAGGCACAGGGGAGTCGGCCCGACCTCGCTCCAGCTGACCTGCTCGCGGTCGGCCAGCTTGCTCTCGGCCGTCGTCAGCAGCAGGTATTGCTCGCGGTACAGCGGCACGACCTGGACGCGGCCGAGCGGCTCGTTGTTGACGTAGCTGATGCCGGCGTCGATCTCGAGGTTCTCGAGCAGCGAGAGGACCTCGACCGAGGTGCGCGACAGCACGGTGAACGACACGTTCGGGTGGCGGGCGCGAAACGGCGTGGTCAGCGAGGCGACCATGGCGAGCGCCGCCGGGATGGCGGCGATGCGGATGTGCCCGGCCAGGCCCTCCTTCAGCGAGCGCACCTCCGAGCGCATGGCTCGGGCGTCGCCGACGATACGCCGCGCCCACTCCAGCACACGCTCGCCTTCCGGCGTGAAGCTGTGGAAGCGCGAGCCGCGCTGGACCAGCAGGACGCCCAGCGTCTCCTCGAGCTGCTTGATCGCCGCCGAAAACGTCGGCTGCGTGACGCCGCTGGCTTCGGCGGCGCGGCCGAAGTGTCGCTCGCGCGCCAGCGCGATGAGATATTCCAGCTTGTCGATCATGCCCGCATGGCGGCCGGCCGCTTGTCCGCCCAGGGCCGCGCCTGCTCGAACAGCGCGGCGGCGCGCAGCACGTCGTAATCGTGGCTCCAGCGGCCGATGATCTGCAGGCCGGTGGGCAGCCCGTCGCTGGCGAAGCCCGAGGGCAGCGAGATCGCCGGATGGCCGGTGAGGTTGAACGGGTACTGGTAGGCGGTCCAGCTCTGCCGCGTGATGCCGCACGGCTGGTTCTCGATGATCACCTGTTGCGTGGCATCGAAGGTGGCATCGAGCGCGGTGCGCGCGGTGGTCGGCGAGACCAGGAAATCATACCGCGACAGCAGGCCCTGCACGCGGTGGAACAGGCCGGTGCGGGCGTATTCGGCGTTGCGCAGGTCGTGCATGGTGAAGCCCTCGCCCCAGTCGGCGAACTGCACCATCGAGGGATCCATCTTGCCGCGCCATTGCGCCATGCGCGGCTTCATGCGCGCGGCGATGCCGGTCTGGTAGAGCACGCGGCCCTCGTACTCGGCCCAGTCGATCGCTGCCGTCACCGGCTCGATCTCCGCGCCCAGCGCCTGCAGCGCCTTCAGCGAGGCCTCGGTGTTGGCGCGCACCTCGCGGTCGAGCACCTTGTTGGCCATCTTCTCGATGTAGCCGAAACGCACGCCGGTCAGCGTCTGGCCCTGCAGCAGCGGCGACACCGGCTTCAGCGCGGCATTCAGCGACCACGGATCACGCGGGTCGGGGCCGACGATGGCGGCGAACATCAGCGCCGCGTCGCCCACCGTGCGCGTCATCGGGCCGGCATAGGTGACGTTGGCGAAGGTGTCGGCGGCCGTCTCGGTCGGCACGATGCCCAAAGTCGGCTTCAGCCCGACGATGCCGCAGGTCGCCGCCGGCCCACGGATCGAGCCCGCGCCGTCGGTGCCGATCGCCAGCGGCCCGAGGCCTGCCGCGATCGCCGCCGCTGCGCCGCCGGAGGAGCCGCCCGAGGTGCGATCGAGTCCCCAGGGATTGCGCGTGATGCCCTGCAGCGGGCTGTCGGTGAGGCCCTTGTGGCCGAACTCCGGTGTCGTCGTCTTGCCGATCAGGATCGCGCCCGCCGCGCGCAGCCGCGCCGGCGTCACCCCGTCGGCCGTCGCGACGTTGTCGGCGAAGACGTGCGAGCCGTGGGTGGTGCGTACGCCCGCGACGTCGATCAGGTCCTTGATGCTGACCGGCAGACCGTGCAACGGGCCCAGCGGCCCGCCTTCACGCACCGCGGCCTCGGCCTTGCGCGCGCTCTCGCGCGCTTCCTCGGCCATGATGGTGACGAAGGCGTTGATCTTCGGCTGGCTGCGCGTGATCGCGCCCAGCACGACATCGACATATTCCAGCGGCGAGAGCTTGCCGCGGCGGATCAGGCTGGCCGCCTCGACCGCCGGCATGAACAACAGGTCCTCGCTCATCCACTCTCCCCTATACTCCGACGCACCATGCGCGATATCGAGATCTACGTCGACGGCGACGCCTGCCCGGTGAAGGCCGAAGTCTACCGCGTCGCGGCGCGTTATGGGCTGAAGGTCTTTGTCGTCGCCAACAGCTTCTTCATGGTGCCCAACGACCCCAACATCGAGCGTGTGATCGTCGAAGGCAGCTTCGATGCCGCCGACGACTGGATCGCCGGCCACGTGCAGTCCGGCGACGTTGTGGTCACAGCAGATATTCCGCTGGCCGATCGCTGCCTGAAGGCGGGCGCGGCAGTGATCGGCAACACCGGCGTGCCGTTCACGCCGGACTCCATCGGCATGGCTCTGGCCAGCCGGGCGCTGATGTCGGATCTGCGCGCCATGGGCGAGATCACCGGCGGCCCCAGGCCGATGGCCGGGCGCGACAAGTCGCGGTTCCTGTCGATGCTCGACGAGACCATCGTACGGCTGCGCCGGGCACGGCAGACAGGCCGTCGTTGACCGCCACCGCGCCGGTTGTTACCGCTTGGCGGCGCAACAAACAGACGCGAGGGAACTCCCATGAAGCTTTATACGTCGCTCGGCCCCAATCCCGCGGTCGTGGCCATGTTCATGAAGGAGAAGGGCATCGATCTGCCGTCGGTGCAGGTCGATATCCGCGGCGGCGAGAACCGCAAGGAGCCCTACCTGAAGATCAATCCGTCCGGCCAAAGCCCGGCGCTGGAGCTCGACGACGGCACGGTGATCAGCGAGATCACGGCGATCTGCGAGTACCTCGACGACGTCAACAGGAACACGCCCTCGCTGATCGGCAACACGCCGCAGGAGCGCGCGGTGACGCACATGTGGGTGCGCCGCGTCGATCTCAACATCCTCGAGCCGATGGCCAACGGCTTTCGCTACGCCGAAGGCCTGAAGATGTTCGAGAACCGCATGCGTTGCCTGCCCGAGGCGGCCGCGGGCCTGAAGGCCTGCGCGCAGGACAAGCTGAAATGGCTCGACGGGCTGATGGAAGGCAAGACCTGGATCGCCGGCGACCGTTTCACGCTCGCCGACATCCTGCTCTTCGTCTTCGTCAACTTCTTCGCCCGCGTCGGCCAACCGATCGATCCGGCGCTGAAGAACATCAATGCCTGGAACGAGCGCGTGAAGGCGCGGCCGAGCGCGGCGTGAGCCTGTGGCCACGATCCGGATCAATCACCGCATCAGCATCGACGAGTCCGAGATCGTCGAGAGCTTCGTGCGCGCCTCGGGTCCGGGTGGGCAAAACGTCAACAAGGTGTCGACGGCGGTCGAGCTGCGCTTCGATGTGCGCAACTCGCCGTCGCTGCCGGATGCGGTGAAGGCGCGGCTGGTCACGCTGGCCGGCCGCCGCCTCACGCGCGACGGCGTGCTGGTGATCGAGGCGCAACGCTATCGCACGCAGGTGCGCAATCGCGAGGATGGCGTCGAGCGCCTGATCGAGCTGATCCGCGAGGCCGCAGCACCGCCGCCGCCGCCACGCAAGGCGACCAAGCCGACGCGCGCGTCGAAGGAGCGGCGGCTGGCCTCGAAGGAACGCCGCGGCAAGGTCAAGGCGCTGCGCCAATCGCGGCCGTCGACGGATTGAGGCGATGGCGTCCAACGACATCTACGGCGTGCTGGGCGTGAAGCGGCGTATCAACGCCGCCGGCGCGCTCACGCGACTGGGCGGCGCGCTGATGGCGCCGGAGGTCGTCGCGGCGATGGCCGAGGCGGCGCGCTCCTCGGTCGACATCGGCGAGCTGCAAGCCGCCGCCAGCGGCCAGATCGCCGGAATCACCGGCGCCGGGGCCGGCATGGTCACGACGGGCGCCGCGGCGGCGCTGACGCTCGCGGCCGCCGCCAGCATGACGCGCTGGGACGTGGCGAAGATGGCGGCGTTGCCGCACGCCGGGGATTTCAGGCACGAGATCATCCTGCCGCGCACGCATCGCACCGGCTACGCGCATGCGCTGACGGCCGCCGGCGCGCGGCTGGTCGATATCGGCCACAACGATCGCGGCACCGGTGCCGGGGTGCGTGGACTGGAGGCGTGGGAGATCGAGGCGGCGATCACGCCGCGCACGGCGGCCTTCGCCTTCGCCGCCAATCCGCAGACCATCGCCGACCTGCCGTTGGTCGCGTCGGTGTGCCGGCCGCGCGACATCCCGGTGATCGTCGACGGCGCCGCGCAATTGCCGCCCAAGACGAATTTGCGCCGCTTCATCGAGCTGGGCGCCGATCTCGTCGCCTTCTCGGGTGGCAAGGCGATCGGTGGGCCGCAGGCCTCGGGCATCCTCGCTGGCCGGCGCGATCTCGTCGGCGCGGCGCTGGTGCAGCAGCTCGACATGGACGTGGCGCCGCAGACCTGGTCGCCGCCTGGCCTGATCGACCGCAAGGCGATGGCCGGCGTGCCGCATCACGGCATCGGCCGCGGCTTCAAGGCCGGCAAGGAGGAGATTGTCGGCCTGCTGGTGGCGCTCAGACGCTTCGTCGAGGCCGACGACTCGGCAACCAACTCGGCGCTGGAATCGCGCCTGCGCATCATCGCCGGCTTCCTCGGCGATGGCGTCGCCCTCGTGCCGGCCGCGATCACCGGCCGCGCCCCGATCCTCGAGATCGCCTGCCGCGATGCCCTGGCGGTCAGCCGCGCCCTGCTGGCGGAGGATCCGCCCATCCATGTCTCCGAGCGCAAGGCAGCGCAGAACATCCTGATCGTCGATCCGCAGGCGCTCGCGCCCGACGACGATCCGGCGCTCGCCGCCGCCCTGCGCCGCTGCTTGTCATCCTGAGCGAAGTGAAGCATCCAGCGGTCGTGCGAAGCGCGCCACCGCGAGGTTCTTCGCTTCGCTCGGAACAACAGGGTGGGCATACTCGCCGCTCGACCCCAGCCCGAAAGCCGGATCTCCATGCGTTTGTTCTCAGCCACGCTCGCCACCGAGACCAATACCTTCTCGCCGATGCCCACCAGCCTCGACGGCTACCGCGAGAGCGTCTTCCTGCGGCCGGGCGAGCATCCTGTCGACGCGCCGCGCATGTGCACCGCGCCGCTGTTCGTTGCCCGCCGCCGCGCGCAGGCCGAGGGTTTCACGCTGATCGAGGGCAGCTGCTTCGCCGCGAGCCCGGCCGGCACCACCAACCGGGCCGACTACGAATTCATGCGTGACGAGATCCTCGAGCAGCTCAAGGCGGCGATGCCGGTCGACGGCGTGCTGCTCGGCCTGCACGGCGCGATGGTGGCCTACGGCTACGACGACGTCGAAGGCGATATCCTCGAGAAGGTGCGGACCATCGTTGGACCGAAGGCGGTGATCGGCGTCGAGCTCGATCCACACTGTCACCTCACGCTCAAGCGCCTGTCCCTCGCCGACATCATCATCTGCTACAAGGAGTTCCCGCACACCGACGTGGTCGAGCGCGCCGAGGAGGTGCTGACGTTGGTGCTGCGCACCTTGCGCGGCGAGATCAAGCCGGTGATGTCGGTCTATGATTGCCGGCAGATCCAGAGCTATCCCACGACGCTGCCGCTGATGCGCGCCTTCGTCGATCGGTTGTTCGCGATGGAGGGCAAGGACGGCGTGCTGTCCCTGTCCGTCGCCCACTGCTTTCCCTATGCCGACGTGCCGGAGCTTGGCACGCGCATGCTGGTGATCACCGACGGCGACAAGAAGAAGGCCGATGCGCTGGCGACAAGGCTGGGCGAGGAGCTGGTGTCGATGCGCGGCAAGACCATGCCGCAATATCTCGACGTCGCCGCCGGCGTGGCCGAAGGCCGCGCCTTCAACGACCTGCCGGTGGTGATGGCCGATCCCGCCGACAATGCCGGCGGCGGCGCGCCGTCGGACAACACCACCATCCTGCGCCACCTGATCGAGCAGAAGGTCGAGAGCGCCGCGGTCGGGCCGATCTGGGACCCGATCGCCGTGCGCCTGTGCTTCGACGCGGGACTGAATGCGACCTTTCCGCTGCGCTTCGGCGGCAAGATCGGCATCACCTCGGGCCAGCCGATCGACGCCGATGTCACGGTCACGGCGCTGGTGCGCGACGCCTGGCAGAGCTTCGGCCCGACTCGCGTGCCGCTGGGCGACTGCGCGGCGATCCGCATCGGCGGCGTCGACGTGGTGCTGATCACCAACCGCACGCAGGCGCTGGGGCTGGAGCTGTTCACCAACCTCGGCATCGATCCGCGGCAGCGCAAGCTGGTGGTGGTGAAGTCGACCAACCACTTCATGGGCGCCTATGGGCCGATCGCCAAGAAGGTGATCTACATCGAATCCGACGCGCCGCTCAGCCGCGACTACCGCAAGATCCCGTACACCAAGGTCAACCGGCCGATCTATCCGCTCGATGCGGACACGAAGCCCGGCCTGATCTTCTGACGACCCTCACCACGGCTTTTCGCTCACCACCGAGACGTGGGCGGCGATCACCTTCCAGCCGGCATCGGGGAAGCGGATCCAGGTCTGGCTCTGACGGCCGACCTGGTCCCTGCCGCGCACCTTGAACTCGAGATTCACCGTGGCGATGTCGCGGCCCAGGGTGAGGATCTCCAGGCGGATGCGCTTCTCCTTGAAGCCCGGTCCCGGCGGCCGCGCGACGCGGTGCGCGTGGATCTCATCGAAGCCATAGCCGTTCTCGTGCAGCGCATAGCGGATGGTGTGCGGGCTGTTCCAGAACGTCGCGTCGAGCACGTCGACGTTCTTGTCGATCAGCGCCTGCTCATAGCGCTCGAACAGCGTGCTCACTTCGGCGACGATCTCGGGAATGTTCTCGGCGAGGCCGCTCATGCCGCCTGTCCCATCGCGCGCGCCACGGCCACCAGCATCGCATCGCTGCCGCGTGCGCCGAGGATCGACAGCCCGATCGGCGCGCCGTCGACGGTCGCGCCCGGCATGCTGACCTGCGGATGGCCGGCGAGACCGCCATGCGCGCAGAGGCAGGTGATGCGATCGCGCAGCGGATCGAGCGTGGCGAGCGGCAGGCCGCGTTTGGGCGCCGGGAAGGGCGTGGTGGGCATGCACAGGATGGTGTCCGGCGGCAGCAGGTGACGCAGGCGGCCGCGCACCTCCTGGCGCATCAGATTGGCCCAACCGCGCTCGCTCTCGGGAATCGTCGAGCCGTACACGAGGCCACGCGCGACATTGAAGGCGAAGCGCGGGTTGTCGCGATCGATCCAGGCCTTGAAGGTTTGCCACGCTTCGGCGGGCTGCAACGTGCGTTGCGCACGCGCCCAGACCGACAGGCCCTGCGGCGCCAGCAGCACTTCGCTCGGCGCGCCGATGAGCTGCGCGAGGCGACGCACCATCGGGCGCAGGGATTCGGCGGCGTTGGCGTCGGCGAAGCCGAACGCGTCGGTGGCGATCAGCAGCCTTGAGGGCAGCGCGGTCGGGATCGCTTCGTCGAGCATCACGGCGGACACGCGCGCGAAGGTCGCGGCGTCGCGCGCGAACCAGCCGGTGGTATCCGAGGTCGGCGCCTGCGGCAGCATGCCGGTGAGGTTGAGCCGGCCGTGCGTCGGGCGGATGCCGTAAAGGCCGCAGAAGCTCGCGGGAACGCGTACCGAGCCGCCGGTATCGGTGCCCAGCGCCGTGTCGCAGAGGCCCGCGGCCACCGCGGCGGCCGAACCCGACGACGAGCCGCCGGGCACGCGATCAGGCGCGGCGGTGTTGGTCGGCGTGCCGTCGAACTCGTTCTCGCCCAGGATGCCCAGCGACACCTCGTCGGTGATCGTCTTGCCGATCAGGTCGGCGCCCGAATCGAGCAGCGTCTGCACTGCCCAGGCATGCCGGGTCGGCACCGGGTTGAAGGCCGCCCAGTCCGGATTGCCGCCACCGGTCGGGTGGCCCGCGACGTCGAACAGATCCTTGGCTGCGAAGGTCAGGCCCGAGAGCGGGCCGCCGGGCTTGCCGGAAATGTGCAGCGACGTGCCGGCGACGAAAGCATGGACGGTATCGCGCACATCATCCCCCTGCGCCGGTGGCGCTACTCCGCGGCGACCTTCGGCGTGCGCGGTGCGAAGCGTGGCAGATCGTGCGCGGTCACGGCCGGCGCCTCGCCGTCGTAGCGCTCGACCTCGACCAGGCAGGTCTGTGCCGTGCAGCCCTGCGAGAGCTTGGACGCGCCCACATCGCGGGTGAGCGCGTTCGGGTTGCCGTGCTTTTCCAGCGGCCGATTGGCGCCGCCGCCCGCCGGGTCGAACCATGCGCCGGTTGAGAGCCGCACCACGCCCGGACGGATGCGCGCGCTGAGCTTTGCGGCAGCAAGGCAGGCACCGCGTTCGTTGAAGACGCGCACCAGATCGCCGTCGGCGATGCCGCGCTTCTTCGCGTCGGCGGCGCTGATGGTGATCGGCTGGCGGCCCTTGATCTTGGTCGCCGCCGCGTGCGTGCTGTGGTCGAGCTGGCTGTGCAGCTTGTCGGTGGGCTGGTAAGACAGCATGTGCAGCGGATAGCGCACGGCGTGCGCGCTGCCAAGCCACTCGGCCGGCTCAATCCACACCGGATGACCG